>JBFLWQ010000004.1:935-2259 GCA_040757775.1 Thermodesulfobacteriota bacterium | reverse complement strand
GGATGAGCAGTATCCGCTGATTGTTCGGCGCGAAGCGCCTCACAACCAGCGGATTGAACAGATGCCCCCTGCGGGGGCACTCCTCATCCGCGGCGTTAGGAGTAAAAATGGAGAGTAAAATAGTCATATATATAATAACTACCATTGTCGCCCTTTCTGGATGGATTACCCTTTTGTATAATTGGTTCACAAGCACTCCAAAGATAAAGGGGAAAATACTTAATATTATGACAGGAGAATGGCATACTCCCCAATTTCGTACTCCAAAAACAAGCCTTTTTGTGTATTTATATCTGACTAATAAAAGAAAGAACCCTGTACATATTCTTGATTATGAACTTGAATTTGATATTAGCAATGGTTACGAAAAAGCTTTAAGGGTTTATGGCACACAAAACATTGATCAACCATCATTTCATAGTGATATACAAGAAATAACAATTCCCGATTTTAAAAATAAGGTAATTTATTCAAAAAATAATCCTATAGAATACGGAATCCCTTTACATGGTTTTGCTTTATTTGCAACAGATAAACCTCATTCTGATCTTATAAATAAAATTAAAAAATTAAAAATAACATGTACCGATGCTTTTGGAGTTAATCATATAATTAAAGCCAAACCTAAAAATTTTACTAATCTATATTTATTACAAGATATAGCGGGCATTAATATAAAACAAAAGACAACTTCCTAAATTAATAATAACTGAACTTCTTATGCTATAAGAAGTATAAATAGCATCAATAAATCCCAAACCATGTAAAATGACTACTATTGATAGAAGAAAACAAAACATACAATCACCTCCTAACAACAAAATTCAGCGGATTTTCAACCGCTGATTTTAACGTTGTGTAGATGAAAAGGAGTTAATATTATGACTACTAAAAATTTTCTCGAAACGGCTCTCAAGGCATCGGAGCCGATAGTTCAAGAATACATTCGACAATTGAAGGCGCAAATAACCAAACTTCACAAACAAATAGTAACATTGGAGATAGAAAAAATGAAATTTAAGAACCAAAATATAACCTACAAGCAAAGGGTTTCTGCACTTCAAAAGAATCTTGATAAAGCTGTTTCTAACGGTGGTATTCATATGGAGTTAGCTCCTTTCGACTCTCGCATCACAGAAATCCATGCTATCCTCAATGGTGGTATCCCTCTCGCGCAACAGATCGAGAGGATCAGGCAAATCGTGAGATGCGTCTCGTCAGAAATTAAAGTTAAAGAATAAATAACACAACAAGCGGCTGGACTTGACCGCTAATAAGTAGCGGCAAGTCAGCCTTTACGTTGTCGAGGGCGCTTCGCGCCCTC
>JBFLWQ010000004.1:0-925 GCA_040757775.1 Thermodesulfobacteriota bacterium | reverse complement strand
GCCCCGGCCCCCCCCCCCCACACGCCGCGGATGAGCAGTATCCGCTGATTGTTCGGCGCGAAGCGCCTCACAACCAGCGGATTGAACAGATGCCCCCTGCGGGGGCACTCCTCATCCGCGGCGTTAGCACTAAATATAATAAATAAATAGAAACAAATGAAAATCCCGAGAAAAATAATACAAAAATTGATAAAATGGTTATTGAAACACTGGATTGAATTAACCGTTTCTGCAATTGTTGCATATCTAGGCGGTATATTTCATCTTTATCAACTCTCATATGATTTCCTAAAAATATCGTTCCAATTACCATCCCCATTATGGGTAATATTAGCCTTGGTTCTTGTTGTATTGATATACACTTATATAAAAACTGAAAAATTGAATCAATCATCTAAAAAGTCCCCCGTTAAAATTGAAATTATACCTATTGGAAAAGAATTGAAATGGAAAGTGTGTATTCGCAATCCTTATGACTATTCGGTTGACAAAATCCCCTTCTGCCAAGAGCACGATCTCCTTCTTTTAAATTATAATTTAGAATACTTTTGCCCTGAATACATAAAAGGAAATTGCAAAATTAGATTCGATGATAAACGTCATTTAGAATTTTATGAAACAGCTATAAGTTACATCGACAAAATATTACGAAACACAAAATTGTGCTAACCAATCAATGAACCCATCAGGCTATCGCCTGTGGGTTATTTCTATGTTCTCCCCTCGCTCCGCTCGGGGGGGATTCCGGGGACAGTATACTTAACATTTGACAATTGGGGACAATACTGGCAATAATCTAGGCATGGCAAGGATAGCAAGAGTCGTCATACCGGGAATACCTCACAACATCACCCAGCGGGGTAATCGCCGGATGCAGACTTTTTTCTGCGACGATGATTATCAAGGATATATGTCCATGATGTCT
>JBFLWQ010000003.1 GCA_040757775.1 Thermodesulfobacteriota bacterium | reverse complement strand
TACACGCAGGACATTCAAGGTATTCTCCCTCTTTGTCCTGTTTTGTACACCCTTCACCAATTTTCTCAACGCTTTTTCCATCTTCATCCTGGTATTTATAGTTCATTTCAGGACAATATACCCATTCCCCACATTGAGAACAATAAAAATTCTCGGCAATAACTTTTATATAACTAATGGTCAACATAAGGACCTCTTTAAGATTGCAACAAGAACTTGTTTTTCGAGGACAGGAATACGTTAAAATTAGCCTTCTGGAATTCTGCTAATTCTGGGCATAATTCTTAATTCTGGGTACACAATACTCAATTATTGACAATAGAGATTTTCGATAGCATTATCTGACTATGGTTTCAGAGATATTCAGAATTCTTACCTTTGATACTTTACAATCCTTGCAAAATCATCAGCTTTCAAACTTGCCCCTCCAACTAACGCCCCGTCTATATTCGGCTTTGCCATCAGTCCGTCTATATTATCGGGTTTTACACTTCCACCGTACAGGATTCTTATACTGTCTGCGGTATCCTTATAAATTTCCTTTAAAAGCTTTCTTATAGAACTGTGAACCTCTTCAGCCTGCTCACCGGTCGCTGTCCTGCCTGTACCTATAGCCCATACAGGCTCGTAGGCAATGATTACATCTTCCATGTCTGAAGGAGAAAAACCTGACAGCCCACTTTTAATCTGTGTTTCAATTATATTAAAAGTCTCTCCTGCCTCTCTCTGTTGAAGGGTCTCCCCTACGCAAAAGATAGGTATAAGACCATGCTGCAGGGAACTCTTTATTTTTTTATTAACAGTTTCATCGGTTTCACTAAAGTACTGCCTGCGTTCAGAGTGGCCGATAATGACATACTCGCATCCAATATCTAACAGCATCTTTGGAGACACAGCACCTGTATATGCCCCTTCCTCCTCCCAGAATACATCCTGAGCTGAAACGTGAATATTGGAGCCTTTTACCTCCTGGGCCACATGATAGATTGCTAAAAAAGGAGGGGCAACCACAATTTCCAAATCTGTCACATCTGATACAAGACCCTTGAGATTGGATATTAAATCAACCGCCTCAGAAACGGTCTTATTCATCTTCCAATTTCCAGCGATAACTGCTTTTCTCACTATTAAACCCATCTTGAACTGTACCTTTAAGGTTACTTTTGGTTCCTCAATGCCTCGATTCCGGGGAGTTGCTTGCCCTCCAGCAAATTTATAAAGGCGCCTCCACCAGTGGATATATAGGATATATTGCTTAATTCTCCAGCTCTGTGAACAGCTACATCTGTGTCTCCACCACCAACAATAGTCAGTGCATAAGAATTGGCAACATGACTTACCATTGCTAATGTTCCTCTGCTAAACGCGTCCATCTCAAATGCCCCCATAGGCCCATTCCAGATAATGGTCTTGGCATCCTGCAGGGCTTGAGCAAAAAGTGTGGTGGTAGCAGGACCAATATCCAAAGCCATCCAGCCTTTGGGAATTTCCTGGAATGTAGTGATCTTGGTCTCTGCCTCAGGGTCAAACCTGTCTGCAACAACACAATCTACAGGCAGGTAAAACTTTACTTTTCTTTTCTTTGCAGATTTTAAAATCCTCTGTGCTGTATCTATTAATGTGTCTTCAACCAACGATTTTCCAACATCATATCCAAGGGCTTTAAGAAAGGTGAATGCCATCCCTCCCCCAACTATTAACTTATCCACTTTCTTGATAACATTTTCCAACGCAGCCAGTTTATTTGAAACCTTGGCACCCCCTATGATAGCCACCAGTGGTCTGGCTGGATTATCCATCGCTCTGGCAAAGTAATTAAGCTCTTTTTTCATCAAAAATCCAGCGCCGCATACATCGAAGAATCTGGTTACGGCAACTACCGAGGCATGGGGTCTGTGAGACATAGCAAAGGCGTCATTGATATACACGTCTGCTAACCTGGCTAACTCTTTTGCAAAACTCTCATCATTTTTCTCTTCTTCGATATGAAATCTAAGGTTCTCCAGGAGAACAACATAATTTGAGTTCATATCATCAACAATCTTCTCTACATCATTACCAATACAGTCTTTGGCCATAACAACATCTTTTTTTAATAATCTCCTAAGTCTTCTTGCTACCGGTTCCAAACTCAGTTTTTCATCAACCTTACCTTTTGGCCTACCCATATGGGATGCCAGAATCACCTTGGCACCTTCATCGAGGGCATAATTTATGGTTGGAAGGACTCCTCTTATTCTGGTATCATCAGTAATATTGCCCATCTCATCAAGCGGAACATTGAAATCAACCCTTATAAGTAATCTTTTCCCACTAATATCCAGGTCGTTTATATATCTTATCGGCACGCCATCCTCCTCCCTGTTTAATTTAGTTTCTCTCCCATATAGGCAGCAAGGTCAATCATTCTGTTAGAAAACCCGCTTTCATTATCATACCATGCTAATACCTTTACCATGTTTCCACCCATGACGCTGGTTGTTGGTGCATCTACAATAGATGAAAAAGCGCTGCTTGTAAAATCAACAGAAACCAGTTCCTCATCACAATACAAAAGGATACCCTTTAGATCTCCCTCTGATGCCTTTTTTAACGCACCATTTACCTCTTCCACGGTTACATTTCTGCTGAGATCAGCTACTAAATCAACCAGGGACACATTTGGTGTAGGCACCCTAATTGCCAATCCATCCAGTTTGCCTTTTAATTCAGGTATGACCTGGGCAACTGCCACAGCAGCACCGGTAGTTGTTGGAATCATAGATAAAGCTGCTGCCCTGGCTCTCCTTAAGTCCTTATGTGACCCATCCAGTAACCTCTGGTCCATAGTATAAGAATGGATTGTTGTCATTAATCCCTTCACTATACCAAAGTTTTCATGCAAAACTTTGGCAACAGGAGCCAGACAATTGGTAGTACAGGAGGCATTGGATACCACGTGGTGTTTCAAAGGGTTATAGCTGGATTCATTAACCCCATATACCAGAGTAGCATCAACTTCCTTACCGGGAGCTCCAATAATTACCTTCTTTGCCCCGGCAACAAGATGTTGTGAGGTGCTTTCCCTGTCTCGAAACTTACCTGTAGTCTCCATAACAATGTCAATTCCCAGTTCTTTCCAGGGAAGCTCGCTAACCTTACCGGTCACCTTTGTTGCCTTAATCTCTTTACCATTGACAACAATTGTATCACCTTTTTGTTTAATCTCGCCAGGGAAAGACCTGTGGATTGAATCGTATTTAAGAAGATGAGCAAGTGTCTTAGCGTCAGATCTGGCATTAACAGCCACTATGTCAACATCATTCCTGTCAACAGCCGCCCTGACGATATACCTCCCTATCCTCCCAAAACCATTAATAGCCAATTTTATAGCCATAATATGTTCCTCCTTACTATATATGAATTAAGAAAATTTCTGATTCTTCTCTTAAAAATAATTATTACTTTCATATCGCTGGTTGCATTGAACATTTGAATATTATTTTCCTGTCTAGGAATTCAGGGTTTCGCATTTTAGATTCGTTTAACATTCAAGGTTAAAGACAAGGTTTGATTCTCAGATTAGATAAACTGGAGAAGGTCTATCATCTTCTATATACCATGTACTCACCATGTACGCAACCAAAAAGTTAGTTGGGTAGAAGAGTATAACCAAACATGGTGGTAGCCAGCTTTATATAATCACATCCTGTACATTTTTAAGCCTCATAGATGCAGAAATAAAGGGCTAGAAAAAGATGAAAAAAAACTAGATTTTACCAGATAATTGAGGTATAGGTACGTGCATGGTTAAATAATAGTTGTTGCGAGTCTTTAAACCCTAAACACAAAGGGGTCAGCTATGAGGGCGTCTTTCCTTAGTTCCTGAGATTACAGAGGGCAAAAAGGAGGGCGCCTATTTTATTTCAGGAACATATTGGAGGAGAATAATGATAAAAAACATCCTCAAGAGTAATACCAGACGGTACCCTAATGCAAATGCTATAATTTTTAAAGACATACGATATACCTTCAGGGAATTCAATGAGCGTATCAATAGCCTTGCAAACGCACTGATGGATATGGGCTTGAGTAAGGGCGATTGGGTGGCTATGATTGCTGATGATTGCTTTCAGCATGTGGAATTGTTTTGGGCAGGGGCAAAGATAGGAGTGGCGACATCAGTACTAAATCCAGCTTTACACGAAAAGGACTTTTTTCACCTGATCATTAATGGCAAAGCCGCTGCTGTAGTCTGCGGTAATAAGTATCGTAATCTGGTGGAATCACTACGCCCTACCCTCGAAAGTGCAAAAGGCTATATTACTCTTGGCCCATCAGACAAGGGCTTTGTGGGCTATGAGGAACTCATATCGACGTCTTCGTCTCGTGAGCCAGACATTGAGATTAATGAAAACGATTTACTCTACTTCGCCAATACGAGCGGGACAACCGGCATCTCAAAGCAGGTGGTGCACACGCATAAAAGTCTTTTTGCAACTGCCCTGATGGATTTAGATGCAATGAACTATGATATGAGTCCTGGGGGTGTTAGCCTTGTTGGCGGTCCTCATTTCTGGGCATATTTACTTCCAAGAATAACAATACCCTGCTTTTATATGGGTTGTACCCTGGCTATCCCATCTGACCTCACACCTAAAGGTTTTCTCCAGACCATTGAAAAGGAGAAAGTAACTAACTTAACCACAGGCACCGCATTTTTACAGCAGATTATGGATTATCCTGACCTTGATAAGTATGACTACTCCAGCTTGCGCCGTATATTTATATTTGGATATTATCCTCCAGAGGTGTGGCGAAGAGCGGTAGAGTTATTTGGAAATATCTTTGTAGTGGGGTATGGTCTAAGTGAGATAGGGCTAATCACTTTTCTTCCCCCTGAGGACTTCATCTTCGAAGGCCCGCCAGAAAAGGTGAGAAGATTGAAGTCCTGTGGCAGAGAAGCCCTATGTGTTGATGCAAGAGTGGTGGATGATCAAGGAGAGGATGTTCAACCAGGTCAGGTTGGTGAGATTATTGCTAAGGGACCTGACATAATGAAAGGCTATTGGACTGCACCTGAAGCTACGGCACAGACTATAAGAGGAGGCTACGTCTACACCGGTGACCTGGCCACGGTAGATGAGGAGGGATATATCTACCTTGCTGGCAGGAAGAAGGATAGCATCACCACTCAGGGGAGGATGGTCTTACCTTCAGAGATAGAAGAAATCATATTGCAGCATCCGCAGGTTTTTGAGGCAGCAGTAATAGGTATACCAGATGAAAAACTGGGCGAGGCAATTAAAGCCATCGTAGTAAAGAGAGGAGGAGCGGTCGCTGAGGAAGAGATAATTATACTCTGTCAGAAAAACCTTCCTGACTATGCAGTTCCGAGATCGGTAGATTTTACCGAAAGCTTACCAAAAACCGCATCAGGTAGGGTGCAGAGATACAAATTACGAGAGAAATACTTATAACTACAGGCTTCTTCTCAACATTGAGGAAACAATGACCACCCTTTAAAGGGAGAAAAAGAGGGATACATACAAAAGGAGACAGACTAAAAACTGAGAAAAGGAGTAGAGTATGTCGGCAATCGATGAAGTAAGGGAATGGCTTGAGGAATTCAAGAAAGACGGCTCAATAAGAACGGATTTCCCGCCACATGCCGGTGAAGAGTGTTACAATCCTGTCGAGTGTGCTCCGCGAGAACGGATAGAGGAACTCAGGGACAAGCACCTTCGTCACATAGTTAAGTGGGCTTACGAGAAATCAGAATTTTATCATAAAATGTGGGATAAGACGGGGGTAAGGCCCCAGGACATCAGAACGTATGACGACCTGGAGAAGCTACCCGTTTGGAGGAAGGACCAGCAGAGAAAGGATGAACTGGAGAATCCGTTCTTTGGATCGCGGGTGGTAAAAGAGCTTATACCCCACGTTCCTGCACTTTACCGTTCAACTGGAACCACAGGCAAACCAACATTGCACCCCTGGATACCTGAGGACACAGAAGCGATAGAAGAGTCACGCGCCCGATGGGTGTGGTCAGGAGGTGGCAGGACAGGGGGCGCCTTCGTAGATTTTGCACCGGCAGCTAAGGGTTCATTGATAAAGATAATGACTGGCGTGGCGAGAAGAGTCGGTCTTCTCCATTACCATGAGGAAATATTTGGCTACCAGGCCGATCCAGCAGCAAGCGCTGCGTTCCAGCTTGAACTGGGAGAGTTTTACAGGCCTCTGTGTACTTTTATGGCTCCAGAATTTCTGATCACATTGGGCGAGCAGTTCAAGAGAATGGGTAAGGAAAACCCTTACGATGCAGTGCTCCCTGGCGGGACACCCTTGTCTTCCAGGTTGCGGCAGGAATTACGCTCACTTTACAAGAAGCCGAGGGGGTTTCCTAATATAACAGGTGCCTATGAAAGTGGAGTTGCTACAGAATGCCTTTTTTCGGCTGAGAAGGGGTTAGATCTCTTTCACAATAGCGAAGACCTGGCTGTATTTGAGGTTGTGAAACCTGGAACCGGGCAGAGGGTTGCTTTTGGGGAACGGGGCGAGCTTGTAACTACCAATTTCTTCAATCACATTGCACCCTTTATCAGGTTTGGTATGGAAGATGTTTTTGAGAACTCGTTCACGACTGAGCCATGTCCCTACTGTGGCAGGACACTAAAGACCTGGCTCAAACCCATTCCCGGACGCCTGAAGGACATCTTCAATGTAAAAGGCAAAGAGTTGATGCCCTGGGATGTGGAGGTAATTATTGGAGACATCCCGGATACTACCCTGATCTATCAATTGATTCTTGATAGCTGGGACATGGAGAGGCTTGAGCTAAAGGTGGAAACAGTAAGAAGGCTGCCTGATCCCCAGTATCAGAGAGAGATTAAGTCCACTCTTGAGAACAGATTAGAAATTCCTGTGGATGTCGAGGTGATTTCAGCAGGAACTATTCCCATGGCCCCGGGTGGCTATAAGGTGATCAAGGTAGTGGACAGGAGACCGAAAAAGACTTCTTTGTAAAACATTGGCATCGTTGATATAGCTTCACATAAAGGGTTCAGAAAAGGATAAAAAGACTGCTTGATTTCTCTGATGCCATCGCTACATAAGCCATGTGTTAATTTTCTGAGTCTTTCAGACCAGCAAAAAGAACAGTCATATAAATCTCAAGTATGATGCAACAAGAAAGGAGTTTAATTATGATCCATACAGCTATCTGTGATCTTCTCAAAATTAAATATCCCATTATCCTCGGCGGGATGGGATGGGTAGGTACTCCGGAATTCGCTGCAACGGTATCGAATGCTGGAGGATTGGGGATTTTGGCAAGCGGTACTGTACCACTGGAAGAACTTAGAGGGTCAATCCAAAAGATTAGAGACCTGACAGATAAACCATTTGGAGTAAATTTAGTTATGTGGGAGTTTATGTTACAGGGCAAGCTCGAGATAGTGTGTGAAGAACAGGTACCGGTAATAACGACTGGCGTTTCAGATCCCCAGAAAGTTTTCCCGTTGGCTTCACAGCACGGGGTAAAGATCCTTCCCGTCGTTCCCTCAGTGAGACATGCCCTGAGGTTAGAGGCAGAAGGGGCGTCCGCAATCATAGCTTCTGGCTGTGAGGGCGGAGGTCATGTGGGGGGAATCGCAACACTTCCACTGGTGCCCCAGGTAGTAGATGCAGTGAAGGTACCGGTGATCGCAGCAGGTGGTTTTGGAGACGCCAGAGGATTTGTCGCCGCTCTCGCAATGGGTGCATGTGGGATTCAGATGGGAACCCGTTTCATGGTGGCGGAGGAATCCCCCTGTCATCCTAATCTCAAGGATTTTATCATCAGAGCTTCCATAGAAGATACTGTTGTGACAGGACAAGTCACAGGCACTCCCATGAGAGCGATTAGAAACCGTTTCACGGATGAATGGCTTGACAAAGAGAGTATGGGAATTTCCGGAGATGATATAAGAAAATTTGGAATGGGCAAAATCAGAAAAGGGCTTATCGAAGGAGATATGGTTAACGGGTCAATTCCGGGTGGGCAGGTTGCAGGGATGATAAAGAAGTCTCAAAGTGTCAAGGAGATAATAGAAGAGATCGTATTTGGTGCCGAAGAGATCATTTCCAGGTTAAAACAGCTCGTAAGCTAGAACGAAAAGGTAGATTCCATTATGGACATGGAAGGACAGCACGGGAAAAAATCAATGAAATTCTTGAAGAAGAAAAAACTGGTGTCTGCCTAGATACGCGAGGCGGAAGCAGCACAACCGAGCTGCTTCCACTTAGTTTAAACGCTAATAGAAGAGAGGTGAAATATGAAAATGAAAAGAAGGTTATTTGTGGCAATCGGATTGTTAGGCAGTATTTTTTTCATTACTGATTCACTCAGTCATGCAAAGGATATTAGGGGAGTAACGGATACCTTAATAAAAATAGGGTCAATAGGCGATCACACAGGGCCTACTGCGAATTTCACAGTTCCGGTTGTCGAAGCCAGCAAAAACTATTTTAGATACATAAACGATCAAGGGGGCATACACGGACGGAAGTTACAATTAATTGCAGAGGATTCCCGTTACTCCATTCCTACATCGATAGCTGCCTTTAAGAAGTTGTTATTTAAAGATCAAGTGCTGGCACTTTTAGGTCCTGTCTCTACCGGTGAGGCCAAGGTTCTGTTTCGACATATTGAGAAGAACAAGATTCCTGCGTTACCATATGCAGCTGATAGGTCCGTTATGGAACCGTACAAGAAGTACGTATTTCCCAACAGCGGCCTGTATGATGACGAATGGGGTGTAGTCTTCGGTTATATTTTTAACGAGTTGAAGCCCCAGAACCCAAAGATTTCTATCTGCTATTTAGATGCTGAATCGGGAAAAGTTGCCATGAGAGGAGCCGAAGAGTGGGCAAAGTTTTTTCACGTAAAGCTTCAGACAGAAGTAATTCCTACGAACTCCATTGATTTTACCTCTCAGGTTCTTTCAATGAAGAGAGCGGGAATAACTCACGCCTTAGTATTTCACGTTGGACCAGTAGCAGCCGCCCTGCTTAAAGGGTTAAAGAGCTATGATTTCGATATACCCGTCTTTGGAATCAGTGCTTCGACTACCGAGGATCTTATTACGATAAGTGGCGAGCAAGCAAAGAATTATACAGGTACCGCTCAATACAACTCATGGTATGAAGAAACTCCCGGAACGAAAAAGATGAGAGAGATAAGCATGAAGTATAATCAAGATGTTTTCAAGTCTTATGGAGTCAGAAGTTATTCTGTTGGGTGGACCAGGTCTCTTATTCTCTGCGAAGGGATTAAAAGAGCGGGGAAGGATTTAAATGTTGAAACATTGGTAAGTGCATTGGAAACACTAAAAGGCTTTGACACACAGGGCTTATGCGGGCTAATAAATTATACTCCAACGATACATCACACATTGCGTTACAGTAAGCTTTTTAAGGCTAACCCTCTAACTGGTAGATTCGTTGCTATTACGGATTGGAGGTTGCCACCGTCAACAAAATGACCAGGCAAAGAAGTAGGATTAAATTCTAATTAGTTGTAAATGAATGATAATTTGAGAACCGTCCACATGAACCCCTTAAAAGACGAGGCGGGAAATCCCTCAGGAATTATAGGACTTGCAATGGACGCTACCGAGCAAAGGCAGGCAGAAGATGCGATGAGGATAAAGGATAATGCCGTAGCATCGGCCATAAATGCGATTATTTTCTGTACTCTTAATGGGCAAATTACATACGTAAATGAATCTTTTATAAGAATGTGGGGATATAATAATGAAAAGGAGGCATTGGGAAGGCATCATTTAGAACTGTGGGATAGGAAAAAGAAGCCTTTGAAGGTGGTAGAAGCTACGTTGTCCAAAGGGAGCTGGATAGGAGAGCTTAAAGGCAAAAGAAGAGACGGTTCCCTATTCGATGTTCTGCTTTCGTCAAGCTTGGTTCGAAATAAGGCGGGTAAAGCGATATGTGTGATGGGTTCACTTTTAGATGTAACTGAAAACAAGAAAGCAGAAAGAATGTTGAAACAAAGAGAGGCAGATTTACAGATTAAGACTAAGAGTCTTGAGGAAGCGAATACTGCTTTAAAAGTCTTGCTGAAAAGAAGAGAAGAAGACAAAACGGAGATTGAGGAAAAAATGTTGGCCAATGTGAAAGAACTGGTAGCTCCCTTTTTGGATAAGTTGAAGAGTACCAAGTTGGATCGCAGGCAACTGGTATACATAGATATCCTTGAATCAAATCTCAAAAATATCATTTCACCATTTTCTCGGAAGTTATCGTCTACATATTTAAACCTTACCCCAACAGAAATTCAAGTAGCGAACCTTGTGAAACAAGGAAAGACTGCGAAAGAAATAGCAGAATTGATGAATGTATCTACATGGACAATTGATGCCCACAGAAAAAATGTAAGAGCGAAGATTGGAATAAACAACAAAAAAGCGAACCTTAGATCCTACCTGTTATCTCTATCATAATTGTAATTGTATCTAACCATTTTCTTGCCAATTATCTACTATTGACTTTTGCCCTTGGTGTGCTATACCGATTCATAAACACTCTCCTGGGGGTTATTATTTATTGCATTTAGATATCTCACAACAGTAAAAGCCTTTATCATTACTTGCATCATGTAACCGCGAAAGAATATGGACAGGATTGTATTTTGAAAACTGCAGTTTAGTCCAGGTGAGTTTCTGTTTTTGCTCAACAAATAAGAGAGGAGATGTTATTGTCAGAAACAAGAGATGAAGGGGTAAGATATGTTCTCCGAGAAGACCATAGATAAAGCAAAAGAATGCGGGGAAGAGTGGAGGAGAGAATATGAAAGGTATTACAAAGGCAGAAAACTCTCATTATTTACAGATTCCGGCATTGAGATAAAACCTGTATATATACCCGGAGATGTTGAGGAAACTCATGCCGAGCAGCTCACGATGCCCGGGGTTTATCCTTATACCAGGGGAACTTATCCTCTTATGTATCAGTTTTCTATGTGGACAACACAGCAGGGTTTGGGATACGGTACCCCTGAAAGGGCCCGTGAAAGGTACGACCTACTGAGAAGGCAAGGTCTTGACGCCCATGAGGGCATGGTTCCCCAATACTTTATTGCTCCTGATGCAGTTGTTCAGGAGGGCTATGACCCGGACAATCCTGCTGCCAAAGGGCAGGTTGGTCTTGTAGGAAGCAATTGGAGCAATACAAGGGACATGGAGGTACTCTTTCATGATCTTCCCCTGGATAAGACCGGGGTTGTATATGCAACGTATGATACATCTCTTCCAACACTAGCAATGTATCAGGTTACTGCTGAAAATATGGGGTTTCCTGCCCACAAGCTGCGTGGACATACTGTTGCCAACTTTTACAGACAAACCTGTTGGGACCTGCGTTCATTCTTGCCTGAGAATTCATTGAAGGTAGCCTCGGAGTATATAAAGTACTGCACTCAAAACATACCAATGTGGAGTCCTATTTCATTTCAGGGCTATGGTTTTCAGGAATCAGGGGCTACCCCTGTCCAGGAACTGGCTTTTATGGTAGCGACGGCAATAGCTTTTACAGAGGCAACGTTACAGTTGGGCATTCACGCAGATGAATTTGTCAACAGATATGGTTTTCATTTTGCAATAGATGATGATTTCTTTGAAGCAATAGCGAAGATGAGGGCTTTTAGAAGGATGTGGGCTCGAATTACGAAGGAGAGGTGGGGTTGCAGAAAACCTCAGTCTTATAAAGCCATCATTCAGGCGGAAACCGCAGGTACTTCCTTGACCGCCCAGCAGCCACTTAACAATATTGTCCGGGCAGGGATTCAGACTCTTGCCGCTGCATTGGGGGGTGCCACATCAATCTGGACTACCCATTATGATGAGGCATTATCGATACCTACAGAGGAATCAGCTACTCTCTGTTTGAGAACGCAGCAGATTATATACGAGGAGACAAACGTTGCAAAGGTTGTTGATCCTCTTGGGGGTTCCTATTATTTGGAGTGGTTGACCGACAGGGTAGAAGAAGAAGCCACAAAGCTCATACAGAGGATTGAGGAAATGGGATACGTCAATTGCTGGAAAGATGGCTGGATTCGTCGAGAGTTGGAGAGGTCTGCCTTTGAGTGGAGGCAGAAGATCGAGTCCGGGGAGAAGATAAAGGTCGGGGTGAACAAGTACCAGATTAAGGAGGAAATGGAGATAAACCTTCACAAGCCTGATCTTAAAGCAGAGGCAATAATGGTAGAGCGTGTGAAGAAGTTTCGTAAGGAGAGAGATTCTAAGAAGACAGAAGCCGCCCTGGCAGAGTTAAAAAAGGTGGCTATGGATGTGAGAGACAATTGGCCGAAGGCTAATGCAGAACTGATGCCATATCTTGTTGAGGCTGTGAGGGCAAACGCCACGTTAGAAGAATCCATGGGGGTATTAAAGGAAACCTTTGGCTGGAGTTATATTTACTAGGAGGTGTACGATGCTAAAGAAATTAATTACGAGCATTTATAAAACCTTTATGCTGTTTTTTGTTATTGGCTTTCTGGTATTTGTATTTACAAGGCTTGGCTACACAGAAGAGGGTAGAGGTGTAACCAATGACACTGTAAAGATCGGATTAATTGCTGATCAAACAGGCGTTGGAGCTCCTGTAGGGATCCCCCTAAAGGAAGCAACAAGGATATATTTTAGGCATATCAATGATACAGGAGGAATAAATGGAAGGAAAGTAATGATTATCCTGGAAGATGACCATTATACAATTCCTGGTTCATTTGCTGCTTTCAAAAAACTTCTCTTTAAAGATGTGGTTTTATCTATCCTTTATTGTGGAGGGACAGGTCAGACTCTAGCCCTTGCAAGGGAGATTGAGAAATATAAGGTCCCTGTGATACCAATAAGTCTTGCAGAGACTATGACAACTCCCTTAAAACGATATATCTTCAATGCTTCGGCCAGTTATGATGATGGCATAAAAATTATCATAGATTATATTATGAAAGATATGAAAGCAGAAAACCCGAAAATAGCCATAGTTTATCCAGACGTTGAGATAGGCAAAACCGGATTAAGGGCCGCTGAAAAATACCTTCCAAAATACAACATGGAATTAAGCGATAAAATAGTTGTTGCCCTTGGTGCTATCGATGCAACCTCTCAAGTGTTGAATTTAAAGAAATCGAAGCCAGATTACATAATTCTTCATAACGCTGTAGCTGGCGCTATTTCCTTTTTGAAAGACGCAAAAAAATATGATTTGAAAACTAAGATTATTGGGTCTATATATGTTAGTGAAGAGGCCATAGTAGAAGCTGCAGGTAGTGCATCAAAGGACGTTATTGCGGTTAGCCCCTTTGGTTATTGGTATGATGATACACCCGGAATGAGTCAACTGAGAAAAATTACTAAGAAGTATGAGCCCGAGACGAAGATGAAGACCAGAAGTTACATCCAGGGTTGGGTGACTTCGATGATCTGTGCTGAAGGAATGAACAGAGCAGGTCGAGGTTTAACGCCTGACACACTTGTAGATGCCTATGAGACCTTTGAAAACTTTAGCACTGGTGATATCTCAAATCCTGTTAGCTATAGTAAAAATAATCATAAAGGCGGAGAGGCTTACAAGTTCTATAAGGCCGATGTCGAAAAACAGACATGGACACCCATTTCTGGCTTCAGAAAACCAGCCTTCAAATGATAATTAAAGAAAATTCTATAATGTTTTATGATATGGGAACAAACGGATAGATGGGCAAAGACCAATTAAATTTTGTGCATGTGAATAAATCTCAGGTTGAGGAAGGAATTGGATGATTATGAAAATCCTACTGGGAAAGTGGGCTATGGACGCCCATGATAGAGGAGTGAAAACAATTGCACATACTCTTCGAGATGCAGGTTTCGAAGTTGTTTTTACCCGTTTTGAATTCCCTTCAGAGGCAGTAAGGGCAGCAGAGGAGGAGGATGTTGATATCATAGGTATCAGTTGTTCTATGGGAGAACACAGTTATTTTGCTTCGGAGATCCTCAGGCTAATGGGTGATAGAAAAATGAAGGGGATTCCCTTGATTTTTGGAGGAGTCATCTCGCCGAATGATTCAAGAGAGTTGCTCTGCCTTGGGGTTAAGGCTGTTTTTGGTCCTGGCACATCGCTTCAAGAGGTCTCAAAACATATTCACGACATGAAGGTTTACGTGGAAAAAGAGCGCCAGTCCCATAGTTCATGATGAATACGTTTGTTCTAATAGAGACAAAGAAAAACATGAGATAAGAGAGAAGATTTTGTAAAATCCCCCCTGTATTGAAAGTGTGTCACAATTAGTATATCAAGGCAAAATGTCATGCTGAATTTGTTTCAGCATCTAATAAAATCAATACGTCATGAGACCCTGAAACGAGTTCAGGGTGACAAAATATGTATTACAACACAGTCTCATTGTCTAATGGAAAGAGTTTAAAAAGACGAAAAAAGACTGGATTTTGTCTGATAATTAAGGTATAGGTAAGTGTATGGTTAGATAATAGTTGTTTTAAGTCCCTAAACCCTAAGCATAAAGGGGCAATTATGGAGGGCGTCTTTCTTTAAATCCTGGGATTACAGGGAGTGAAGAGGAAGGGCGCCTTTTTTGTTTTAAGGCATAAGCCGAAAGGATGTTCTTGTTATGTTTACCAAGATATGGCTAAGGTAGCAAGCAAAGGGGGTTAATGTCTAAAATGGAGAGTATTATGAAGATACCAGTAATTATCCTTACATTTGCATTACTATTGTTTGGGTGTGTTCATATTTCCAGTGAACTTTTACCTGAAACACAATTTGATAAAACTTCTCAAATAGCTATTTTGCCATTTGTTTGTAATGACGTGAATATTGGAACGATTATCCCTTATTCTATGACCCAAGAACTTTTAAAATCCAACATAAAAGTAGTAGAAAGGACTTATTTACAAAGCATATTGAGAGAGCAAGGATTGGATTTAACTGGTGCTTTACAAAAGGTGTCGTTAGAAAAAATAGGCAAACTAGCAGACTGTGATTATTTAATAGTCGGTTCTGTCGAAACATATAAACTTTGGTATGGATTTTTCCCTGCGACTGTATCGTGTAAAATGATTGATATAAAGACTGGTTCTATAACATGGACAGGTAGCTTTTATCAAAACATTATGTCTTTGGATCGTTTAGTTGCCGCGGAGATAGGTAAAAGGCTAGCTAAGGAATTGGTAAATAAGGTCTATAAACCCGAAACGTCTCACTAGATTCATAAGTCCACTAGGAACTCGAAACCCACTACAAGGAACCCTGGCAAATATAAGGGGCTATTAAAATGAAAAGAACTGTTTTGCTCACTGTTTTGCTCACTATTTTCCTTACAAGTAAATCAAGGAATAACATAGGGGTGATCGCGAGGACGTCTTTCCTTAATTAGCATCCTTTCTAGCTGAGGAGGTACAGTGTTCTGGACTGTAGTTTATCTCATAGCAGCTTTTGTTTCTCTGGTTTTTGCCATAAGAGCGTGTAATTATAAAAAATTTGGGCTCGTTGGTTTGTGTTTATCGTTTCTATTTTTGTATATCCTTATTCCTTCAGTACATTTATTTTATGAAAGATTTCATATTTCAAGGTCGGAAATAGACATAACTGCAAAAAAACCAATTGAACCAGCTTTATTCACTAGCCAACACAAGGTTCCAGGTCGTGTATTTGTTACTCAGGAATATCCAAATGCACAAGAACATAACTACCAGGAAAGTATTGACCTTCGTTCACATTCTGCAGTCATGAAATGGCAAAATTCTGAGCAGTCATTCTGGTTAGGTATAGGTAACTTAGGCAACACTAATTTTTCAAACCCTACTCTGTTCCTACACTTTTCAGGCAAAGTGGAAGTTAAATTTGACGCTACTAAGTCAAGGGGATGGACTGAAATAGACCCCAATATTTCATATGTTTACTCTGCCAAGGGGATATTACAGCCTAGTGTTTTAACTAGACTTAATCCATTATTGGTTAAGTTTCCGAAAGAAGGCATATACGAAGCGAAGTGTACTGTAACAGGTGATAACACTCCACCAATAACGGCTGATTTCAAAATTGATGTACGAAAATGAAGGCAAGGATACAACGAGGATACAAAAGTGCAGTAGTAGAAAGAGACTGTTATCTTCTTGAATGTGGGAGATAAATAGAGAAGAACCCATTGAGGGTAGGGGTTGTGAAGGACCCCATGGAATATCTGTGGAGTAGTTATAGAGTATATGGTTATGGAAAGGAAGATGTTGGAGGAGAAAATCGATACCCTGGAAAATGAGGTAAAGAAATTCAGAAGGGAAGCAACCGGCTTCATCAAAATCCACTTTTTGCCTCATAAGCGTCTCCGGATTCCGTTAGATGCTGTATTGGAACCGGATGAGAATGGGTACATTGCGCGTACGACTGAAATTCCCCTGTACGGCAGTGGTGAGACTCCTGAAGATGCCGTAGATATGCTCAAACGGGAGATAGAATCTCTCCATAATAACCTGATGGAAGATGATCAGTACAGCGACGAGTGGCTCAGAATTAAAGTTTTTTTAAAGGATTACATTGCGGATTGATTCATGAAAAATAGTCAGTTCAATGCACATGATGTGAAACGTTGCTGTGAGGGTAAACTGGAGATTGCATTCCTGGATGGTCATGAATTTAATGGTTGGTTCAAGCTGGGAGATATAAAGATAGCACGAATCACTGTACCGAAAGGAAGAAAAGGACTTCCTCTAAAAACATATAAATCCATGGCCAAGCAATTAAAATTGACTGTTGAGGAATTTGACGATTTGCTGGAATGCCCTCTGGACAGGCAGAAATATGAGGGCATTATAAAAGAACAGATATCAGAGTCCTGAAAAAAGGCATTGAAATAGATTTAGTTACCGAAAAACCCCGTTTCTTAAAAAAGAGATGGGGTTTTTAATTTTGTTTTTGGACAAAGGGAAAAGTGCTAGAAATGGTGCCGAAGAGGGGACTCGAACCCCTACGAGGAACCCCTCACTAGACCCTGAACCTAGCGCGTCTACCAGTTCCGCCACTTCGGCATAGAAAGTACTTCAGAAACAACTGGAAAGAAATTAATGAGTTGCAAAATCCATATTTTTAACTTATACTTTATACCCTTGGAGTTGTCAAGCCGATTCTGTTTTTAGCTTGTATGTCAGCTCTTATCACCAGGAAAATCCGGAAGGAAATGATTCAATGGAAATCATACGAGGAACCGCAAATTTAAAGAAAAAATTTAACACACCAGTTATAACCATAGGAAATTTTGATGGCATTCACCTGGGACACCAAAAAATCTTTAAGGAGGTAAAACAAAGGAGCTCTGAATTGAAAGGAGATTCGATAGTCTACACTTTTGAACCCCATCCTTTAAATATACTGTCTCCCCATAAGAAAGTTCCCTTAATTACTTCCTTTTCAGAAAAGATAAAGTTAATCGAAGAATCGGGGATTGATATTGTAATTTGCGAAGATTTTACCCGTGAATATGCCAATCTGTCTCCAAGACAATTTGTGAAAGATATCCTTATGGATAAGATCGGGGGCAGGGCTGTTTTTGTCGGTCATGATTATGCCTTTGGGAAAGGAAGAAAAGGGAATATTGATACCCTGAAACAGCTGGGTGAAGAATTCGATTTTGAAGTACACGTTGTAGATGCCGTTAAAGTGGATGATGTCCTCGTTAGCAGCACAAAGATCAGGGATAGCATCCACAAGGGAGATGTAAAAAAGGTTGCTGGCTTCTTGGGAAGAAACTACTCAATCTCGGGGAAGGTAGGGAGGGGTAGAGACAGAGGGAAGGGCCTGGGTTTTCCTACGGCAAATCTCAAATCAGTTGAAGAAATCCATCCTAAACCGGGGATATATGTAGTTCATGTATTTTATGGAGATCATCCTTACCAGGGGGTTGTAAATATCGGCTTTAACCCTACCTTTGCAGATGGTACCCTTTCTATCGAAGTGCATATCCTGGATTTTAATAAAGACATATATGACGAAAACATCAAGGTATCCTTTGTAGAAAGGCTGAGAGACGAGAAAGCCTTCGATAGTCCTGAAACACTTGTCGAGCAGATAAAAAAGGATGTGGAAAGGACCAGAGAGATATTTAATAAGCTATAGATGATAGCTCTCAACCCTCCACCCTCTCAGGGTAGGAATAGATAGTGAAATTGCCTCCCCGAATATAGCCTACAGCTGTTATACCCATCTCTTTAGCCATAGAAACAGCCAGACTAGTTGAGGCAGAACGGGAGAGTAAAATCGGTATCCCCATCTTTCCTGCCTTGATTAGAATTTCAGAGGTTATCCTGCCGGTGGTAAGGAGAATCTTATCATTCAGGTCTATCCCCTTTAAAAAGCATTCTCCATTTATCTTATCCACAGCGTTATGCCTTCCTATATCCTCTCTAAAGACAAGGATTCCTTCAGGTGTGGCTAGCGCAGAGTTGTGAACCCCTCCAGTAGATTTATACAGATACGAAAGACTGTGGAGTTCCTTCATCAGACCCAGCACCTGTTTGGCAGAGATTGTCAGCTGGGAGTTGACCTTCTTACACTGGATGGAATCCATAACATTGTAAAAACTGCTTCCCTTACCACATCCTGATGTGATAGTCCTTTTCATAAAGAGCTTCTCAGAGATAGGGTATGACTTTTGAGTGGCAATTTCAACAATCCCCCTTTCTTCGTCGAGCCTGATAGATATGATCTCATCCGGGGAGTTCAGCATGCCTTCGGAGTTGAGAAAACCAAGCGCCAGCTCCTTCAAGTGATCATCAATACAAAGGAGAGTAACAATCTCTACAGTATTTAAGAAAATAGTCAGTGGTATCTCTCTTATAATGCTTTTTTTGGCGCTGGAAAAAGAGCCCTCAGAATAACTAATAATATCCAGTTGTTCTGTCTTTGAATCCTGGGTCATTGAAGATTCCTTTTTCACCCTCATCTTCCTACCCCCAAATAAGGGTGATTATCAAGCCTACACAAAAAACAGAAATAGCCGGAAGCCAGAGCAACCTGTATACCTCGTTTAACCCGGCATTAAAATAATCCTTTGTCAGAATCAGGCACAGGTGCATGGGAGAAAGTATGACACCACAATAACCACTGGCATAGGAAAGCATCATATAGGTGAGAAAATGGCCATCAGAATGAAAGAAGGGTAAGAGTATCGGGAAGGTAATCCCAACAAAGGCAATGGTAATCCCTGTCAATATACCTACAATAAATGGAAGAGAGATTACTATAAGAAGGCCGGGGAACCCTACAGCCGAAAGGCTTTCCGAGATAACGGATACAGCCTTTGTAGTCTCGAGCATCTTTTGAAAAAACATTACCCCCAGTACCATAAGCGCCATCTCTATTGATATGCTTTTACGGACCATCCTTACCATGTCCCTTAAAGAAATCCTGTAAAGTACCCATAATACGGCAATAGTAAGGACAAAGGAATAGACCAGATCAACCTTTAGGGCAATGACCAGGAAGAGAGCAAATAAAAGGGGGGATAATGATCTGAGTAGTTTAAAAAAATTATTTGTCAGCTTCCCTTTTTTACATGATTTATTAACAGGTGGGTTTCTCCTAACATTTTTGTATCCAAAAATAATACCACTGCAAACAGCTGCTATAAAAAGTGGAAGGTTAAAAAGGCTGATCTCTCTTATGGATACCCCTAAGATTGCAGAAGCAAGAACTATCCCTGGATAGGTGGGTAACACATATTCCCAGATGTGTCTGAACCAATAATTCAGAAATGTCCTCTTTTCTCTGGAGAGGTTTAACTCATCCGATGCTGTTACTACCATGGGGGCAGATATCAAAGCACCACCCATAAGAGGCATGAGACCAATAATCGCAGGCAATATGCCAACTACTATCCTGAGATCACGGAGGATATTCTTGAAGGATTCCAGGAGCTTTCTTAACTCACCTGTCTCATCCATCAGATTGCTGAAAAGCAGTATCAGAAGCAAAGCCCCTATCAATTTCAGAGTCTCGGGATCCATACTGGCTGCCAAGAGTACTTCCCCTATGCTTGATACAGGCGTTTGGAAAAGTAACCCAAGTAAAACCGACCCAATAATAAGGGTAAGCCACAGGTCCAGTTTTTTCAAAACCAATAAGATGATTAAGAAAAAAAGCAATCCAATATTTACAATACCAACCATAATACACTACTATTTTCTCAAAATGAACCTTCCCTTTAATTTTTCAATATCCGGGCTTATACCCGGGCTTTGCTGAACATTGATCTGCTTTGCCTCGTCTTCTACCAGTGGCTTTATGTATTCGTAAATCTCTGCTATGTTCTTCTTTCCGTCTTTTATCGCCTTGAGGAAGTAGTATGTGAATATGCCATGTCCTTTTTCAGGAGATGATGTGCTTATCTGGCTGCCTTGCGTTGCTGAAAGTATAGCCATGTTTGATGGAATTGTTTTAATATCTGTTATCATAACCAACGGCCTTGCGCCCTGCGCCAATACACTCCTTCCGCCTGCTCCTGAGAAGCATGAATCAAGAAGGACAATGACCTCCGCCACCTGCAATTTGCCCAATCTATCGTAAAGCCTTTTCAAAGGATACCCTGTAACCTCAAGATAATTGGGGTCTCCATCATGCGGCACTATGTAGGCATCGCTTGTGTTAGGCTCTGGCGCACCGTGGCCTGAATAATAAACGAAAACCTTGCTGTCTTTTTTAACGCGATTTGGCAACCATGCCTCAATTGCCTTTTCAATGGCTGATTTTGTCGCATCGGCATCAACCGCGAATTCAATGTTTCTTTCCTGAAATCCAAAAGCCTTTAGATAATCCTTTATAACAGCCGCATCGCTTTTTGAGTGATCGGACATTGGAAGGCTTTTATAATTCTCAATTCCGATAATAACCGCCAAATCATCTGGTCTCGGGCTTGATTGAAAATCAGGGATATGGTGAATGTCTATAATTACAGGCCCTTTTTTTGAAGCATAGACGGCAGCCTTATGAGGCGATGCCGACTTTGCAAATTCTCTAAGTTTTGCCGAAGAGCGAATCGCTGCTTCCAATCTGCGCGCAGTGTCAAATGCTGCTGTTTCAATGGACTTTGCCGGGAGTCCACTAAAACTATGAGATATACCTTCTACCTTGACGGTATCAATCTCGCTACGATCAGGCGTGAAAAAT
Organism: Thermodesulfobacteriota bacterium; assembly: GCA_040757775.1. NCBI lineage: Bacteria > Pseudomonadati > Thermodesulfobacteriota > Thermodesulfobacteriota bacterium. The sequence continues at coordinate 186,214 of JBFLWQ010000003.1, read as the reverse complement.
ATTACACTGGCGTCAAACTTGATATTACGCGAAACCTCGGTATAACGGTCAAAGACAGCGATTAGGTCTACATGCACGGCATTGGCGTCATCCATCTTTTCAAGCTTTACGACGGTCTTGAAATTATGCCTGAAAGCGTCGTCAAATCTCTCAATGATTTTTTCAAGGTCAAAATTAACCCAGCGTCTGCCTTCTTGTCCAAAACGTGTACTGCTTTTTGTGTTTTCTGACATTATGACGCCAACGGTAAGCTCGCTGTAAGGCGAAGGTCCGACATCAATGCCTGCCAAAGGGTCAAGACGTTTTGGCTGAATTGATTGACTGGGCACAGGTATGACGCACCCGGAAACAAGAATAATCAGACATATATAGATAAAGGTTTTCATTATCTCACCTCCTATTACCTCTCCCCTTCTCTAAATTTATCTTGTAGTTTGATAAGTTTTTTACTGTATCCCATCCGCAAAAGATTCCCCATATAAAGCCACTTCAGCCTCAATTCAAGCGGCTTCTCCTTATATCTCTCAATTGCCTCTTTGCTCAGATAATAATCAAAGCCTCTGGCCTTACTTCTTTTCATTTTTCATTTCCTTTAGATATCTTATGTCAGCCTTATCCTGCTGTCTCCCTGTCCTTTCCTTCATTTTTATGAGATCGTCAATCGAGACTACAGGGATTGTAAAACCATGAAGCTTAATCTCATTGATTCTTTTATGCGCCTTCTCATAATCTACAGGTGAATCAATCACAATGTCTATCTCTGAAATAGCCCATTCGGGGTTTACGAGATTGAATGCCTTCATATTCTTCTTTTTTATCCATTCTTCTCTCTTATTCTTCTCTGCAAATTCCATGATGTCAACAGGCACTTTTGGTTTGAATCCCCAGCTTTTTAGCAATTTCAAAAATTTTTCTAAGTTCTTGTCCTCAAGGTCAAGTATCAGGTCTATATCATAAGTCATCCTTGGAATACCGTACAGGTTGACCGCAATTCCTCCGACAACAATGTATCGAATTCCTTTTTCGTTCATTTTTTTTAATATACCAAGATAATCAAGCATATTTATTCCTTCACTTCCTCAATTCAAACCTTCCCTTTAATTTCTCAGCATCAGGGCTTATACTTGGGCTTTGCTGGACATTGATCTGCTTTGCCTCGTCTTCTACAAGTGGCTTTATGTATTCATAAATCTCTGCGAGGCTCTTTTTGCCGTCTTTTAATGCCTTGAGGAAATAGTATGTGAAAATCCCATGCCCTTTTTCTGGAGATGATGAAGAAATCTGTGTTCCCTGTGTTGCAGATAAAACTGCAATATTCTGCGGCAAAACAAAACCCTCTGTCGTCATCACGAGCGGCCTTGCCCCTTTTGCAAGGACACTCCTCCCACCTGCGCCTGAAAAGCATGAATCGAGAAGGACGATGACCTCCGCTGCCTCAAGTTTACCAAGTTTTTCATACAGCCTCTTTAATGGATAGCCTGTAACTTCAAGATAATTCGGGTCTCCGTCATAGGGAACGATATAAGCATCTCCTGTTTTTGGCTCTGGTGCGCCGTGACCAGAATAATAAACAATTACCCTGCTGTCTTTTTTAACACGATTGGGAAGCCATGCCTCTATTACCTTTTCAATACTTTTCCCTGTTGCCTTTTCATCAGTAATTAATTCAATATTCCTCTCCTGAAATCCAAGTGCCTTGAAATACTCTTTGACAACCCCCGCATCGCTCTTTGAATAGTCGGATTTTGGCAGCCCCTGATAGTTTTCAATGCCGATGATAACTGCAAGGTCATCCAGTCTTGGTGCAGATTTAAAATCAGGTATAGCATGCTTAGTAATATATTGACCTGCTTTTTCAGGTTCGGTTTTTTTAGCGAGGAGTTTTTTGACAAATTCCTTCTCTGCCTCTTCAAGGATAAGGGCAACGGTTGTGTGGCCTTTTTCCTGAGCTAACTTTAAAGGTGTTTTACCATCTTTATTTGCTATGCCTGGGTCAGTGCCCCTTTCAATGAGGAAAAGGACAAACTCTTTATTGCCAATACCAGAAACAATATGGAGAGGAGTGTTCTGCCCTTTAAAGTTCATTGCGTTCACATCTGCACCCTTCTCAATGAGGGTAGCTTTCACTTTATCATTCCTTAGCACAGCAAAATGGAGAGGGGTATCACCATCGTTAGTCTTTGCATTTACATCCGCGCCATTTTTTAGGAGGAGGAGAACAGTAGCTTCTGCATCTCCTTTATAAAAGATAGGCATATAGTTCGTTGCTCTATGCAGAGGGGTAAAGCCTTCATTATCTTTACTGTTTACATCTGCTCCCTTTTCAATTAGCAGTTGAACAATTTCTTTGGAGCCATTAAACGCTGCATCATGGAGAGGAGTCCAGTTATTGTTCATTTTTGCGTTCACATCGGCTCCCTTTTCAATGAGGAGTTGAGCGACCTCTTTGTGCCCCCCACTCGCTGCCCAATGGAGAGGGGTACGGCCCGCATTGTCCCTTGCCACAAAACGCCAACCCTTTTCGATAAGAAGCCTGACTACGTCAGTTTTGCCTTGCCTTGCAGCGACATGGAGTTGGGTAAAACCATCCTTATTCTCTGTTTGATATGCCCCCTTTTCAATGAGGAGCAGAGCGGCATCTTTGTGACCATTATACGCTGCCATATGAAGAGGTGTGTCGCCTACACCAGTTTTCTCATTCACATTTGCGCCCTTTTCTATAAGAAGGAAAACAATGTCTTTCTTCCCGCCAAACGCAGCATCATGGAGAGCTGTCCATGTATTTCTCTTTTTTGCATTCACATTAGCTCCCTTTTCAATAAGAAGTTGGGCAACCTCTTTGTATCCATTATTCACAGCGTCATCAAGAGGGGTTATACCATATTCATCATTATCCTTTGCGTTCACATTAGCACCTTTTTCAATCAGAAGAAGTGCTATATCCTTTTTCCCATACTTGGCAGCCACATGGAGCGGGGTATTGCCTTTGCTGTCTCTCGCATTCACATTCGCACCTTTGTTGAGCAGGCTACGGGCTTTTTCAATATCGCCATGCTCTGCGGCATCATGTAACTCACCAATCCAGGCAAAGCCGGGAATTGCGATGAGCAGGATAAAAAGGATTAAAACATACACGGATAATTTCTTCATGGAACACCTCCTCCAAATACAACAACCTCTTTCTTTTTAACCCGTTCAGGACTTGCCCTTCTATAAGAAAAGTCCGCCATCTACACCAATGACTTGTCCGGTAATGAAACTGGCATCATCGGATGCAAGAAATATAAAGGTTGGTGGTATCTCATATGGTTCTGACATCCTTCCCAGTGCTCTGGCAGCTATTATTTTCTTGAATACCTCTTCAGGGACATTATCGTACATCCTTGTTTTATGGGATGGAGCTATTGCATTGACGGTAATATTGTATTTTCCCAGTTCCTTCGCACATGTCTTGGTGAAAGCAATTACACCAGCTTTGGCTGCACTGTAATTTGCCTGTCCTACATTTCCTGCCTTTCCCGCTGCAGAGGCAACATTTATTATTTTCCCATATCTTTGCTCTATCATATACGTCATGGCTGCTTTGGTGCATGAAAAGACCCCTTTCAAATCAATCGCTATTACAGAATCCCAATCCTCTTCGGTCATCTTGACCAGGGATCTGTCTCTTGTGATAGCAGCATTGTTTACAAGAATATCTATTTTCCCAAAGTTATCAATGGCTGTCTTGATTATTTTCTGCCCCCCCTCCATTGTAGCAACAGTATCGTAGTTTGCGACTGCCTGTCCTCCCTGTGATGTAATCTCTTTAACGACTTCATCCACTGGCCCAGGGGTTGTGCCATTTATTACTACCTTAGCCCCTTCTTTTGCCATATCCAGAGCTACTAACCTTCCCATTCCACGGCTGGAACCGGTAATTACAGCAACCTTATCTTTTAGCTTCATTAATTCTCCTTTATTTTGGGTTTACTGACCATTTCTGACAGACTTTATAGCATAAAAATTATAGAAAAGTCAATGTACAAAAACCCAAGCCAGTTGTTGCTAAATTATGACTTTTTTGATATTCTTAATTCGTCCACCCTGAAAAATGAAAAATTTCTATTGGAGCGAACATGAGCAGGATTTTTGGTATTCTAAATCATGATATGCTCGTAAAATGTCGAAAACAGGCCCCCATGTCATTCCGAGTCCGCCTCTGGTGGACGAGGAATCTGATATCATTAAAGATTCCTCGTCGCTTGCGCTCCTTGGAATTACAAAACAGAACTTTTTACGAAGCCATCAATCATGGAGGGATAAATGAGAGAAATTATGGAAGTTGCTATAGAGGCTGCCAAGGAGGCCGGGGAAATTCTGAAGGAGAACTTAGGAAAGTCTGTAGAAATCGGTTTCAAAGGTGAGATAAATCTGGTGACAGATATTGACATAAATTCAGAAAAAACAATCGTTCAAATTATCAGAAATACCTATCCGGATCACCAGATATTGACAGAAGAGTGTGAAAGTCAGAAAGGCACCTCCTCTCATAAATGGATCATAGACCCTCTGGATGGAACTACTAACTATGCCCATGGATACCCATGTTTTTGTGTTTCAATAGCATTCGAGAAGAATAGAGATATTCTGCTTGGTGTTATATACGATCCTGTTTTAGATGAGTTGTTTACGGCAGAAAAGGGAAATGGGGCATGTTTAAATGGGAGGGAAATCCGCGTTTCTTCAACTGATAAGTTAATTCACAGTATGCTGGCAACTGGCTTCCCCTATGATTTAAGAGAAAGTAAAAACAACAACCTTATTCATTTCAACAACTTTATAATGAATGCTCAGGCAATTAGAAGAGCAGGTTCCGCTGCATTGGATCTGTGCTATGTGGCTATGGGTAGGTTTGATGGTTTTTGGGAACTCAAACTATCCCCCTGGGATGTGGCTGCGGGCAGCTTAATCGTTAGAGAAGCAGGAGGGATGGTATCGGATTTTAAAGGGGGAGTCTTTGATATTTATTCTAAAGAAATCCTTGCCAGCAATGGGAGGATACACAATGAAATGGTTCAGGTAATAAAGAAAGGATTGGACTAAGCTTGTAAATCGTGAATTGCAAGTCGTTCTATTTCACCTTTCGTAACGCCTGTTACTCTTATCACCTTTGTTCGCGATTTATGGCCTCCGATAATCTCTACCTGCGATTTACTAATACCCAATTCCCTTGCCAGAAAATCCATGCAGGCATTATTTGCTTTGCCTTCAACCGGAACAGCAGTTATCCTTACCCTTAAGGCATCTCCCTTTAGGTCTTTGATTTCATTTCTGGCAGATTTGGGCTGCACCCAAACCTTAAAGACTATCCCATTGGCAGTTTCATTAATATATAACATATTACTGACCCCCTTCTCGCTCTCAGGAATACCTTTTAAAAAGAAACATATCCTACCTGTTCCTTTCGTGAAGTATCCTCAGTCCCTTCAAGGTAAGATATTTATCAATCTCACTTATCGTTTCCGATACTGATGCGATAAGGGAAGCCAATCCTCCCGTTGCAATCACCTTGGGATTTGATTTAACTTCTTTTTTTATCCTTTTTACGATTCCATCCACTAAACTGGCATAGCCTAAAACAATCCCCGCTTGCATACTGCTTATAGTATCCTTACCGATAACTGACTTGGGCTTGATTAATTCCACATGTGGCAGCTTAGAAGCCCTTTTGAACAAAGCTTCACTGGAAATTATAATCCCTGGGGCGATGACCCCGCCATGGTATTCACCGTTTGCCGATATATAATCGAAGGTAGTAGCAGTTCCAAAGTCAACAACAATCAGGCTCTGCTTATATTTCTCGTATGCAGCCACTGCATTAACTATCCTGTCAGCCCCAACCTCTTTGGGATTATCATAGTATATAGGCATCCCTGTTTTAATTCCCGGTTCTATAATCAGGGGGCTGATGTTGAAGTATTTCTTACATAACTCTTCCAGGGTTATATTAAGTGGGGGTACAACACACGAGATAACTATATCCTTAATATCCCTTAAGGCTATCCTGCTGGAAAAATAAAGGTTTGTGATCAGAATCCCATACTCGTCTACAGTATGGTCTTCTTGTGTCCTGATTCTCCAGTCCTGAACCAGTCTGTCTCCATCAAAAACCCCCATAACAGTGTGAGTATTCCCAACATCAATAACCAGCAACATATCTTCTAGTCTCCTGTTCTTAAACCATTACCCCTTTATTGTCCCCTTCGGGGAATGGGAGAAAAACCCTCGCCTTTAGGCGAAGACTTCAGTTCGATCTTTTGCGCCGCAAGGGTTCGAGGAGTCGAGGATTCCAGGATTAGAGAGTAGTAAAGAAAAAATTCTCCCTTGATCACTTGACCCCTTTCCGCCTCTGGCGGACTTGAACCCTCAAGCCATCGGCTTTAGCCGATGGTAGTTGACTTCTACAATGTTCATACTGATATCGCAAGCCCTGGCTGAGTGGGTGAGAGCCCCAACCGATATGAGATCAACCCCTGTTTCTGCAACATCTCTTATATTATCGAGATTTATTCCTCCCGATGCTTCCACCACAGCCCTCTTATTAATGACTTTAACCGCTTTTTCCATCTCCACAGAATCCATATTGTCCAGCATTATGATTTCAACACCAGACTCAAGGGCTTCTTTCACTTCATCAAGGTTTTTGACCTCTACTTCAATCTTAAAGGTATGGGGAATATTAGCCCTTGCTTTTTCAACCGCCTGACGGATTCCGCCACAGACCTTTATATGGTTGTCTTTTATTAAAATCCCGTCAAATAGACCGCCACGGTGATTGACCCCTCCCCCTACCCTTACAGCATATTTTTCAAGAGCCCTCCAGCCAGGGGTAGTCTTTCGCGTGTCTAAAACCTTAACATTGCATCCCTTAACCCTATCTACATATCTGCGGGTTAAAGTGGCAATGCCTGACAAACGCTGTAAAAAATTCAAGGCAACCCTTTCCCCACGAAGAAGATCAACCACGTCACATGAAATCTCAGCGATAGTGCTGTTATTCTTTACAAAATCTCCATCTTTAAAAAAATTATTGGATTTTGCCCTGGAATCTAAGAATGTGAAGACACTACAGAAGATGTCTATGCCAGCAAGAATCAAATCTTCTTTTGCAATTATCTGAGCATTCCCTTTTATACCAGGGGCAATTATTGAAGAGGTAGTAAAGTCTCCACTCCCAATATCTTCATCAAGGGCTACTTTTATTAAACTGTTAATCTCAAACATGGCATCATATCTCTCTTTGCAACTCTTGCATCCTCTGTATTCCTTCCTCAAATTTTCTCTTTTTTTCAATCAACTTTATATTTTCAATCCGTTCGTTCTCTATTACATGAGAAGGTGCCTTGCTAAGAAAATCCTCATTGGACAGCTTTTTATTCAAGAGCATGAGTTTTTTCTCAATCTTATCACTCTCTTTTCTCAATCTTTTCTCCTCCTCATAAAAGTCAATTATCCCCTTAAGGGGGAGGAATATTTCCACCTTATCTACTACAGATGTAGCAGAAGATTTATATTCTTTTTTCCTGGAAGAGATAGAAAGGGTACCTATCCTTGCCAGATTTTCAATGTGGTTTTTATTCCTTTCAAGTTTCTTGCATGTCTCCTGATCTTCAGTATAAAGAAATGCCTCAACCTGTGTGACAGGCGGTATGTTCATCTCTCCTCTGATATTCCTTATATTTCCCACAATGTCTATAATGAGATTCATCTCAGCTTCTGCCTTCTCATCTATAAGGTTAGAATCTGATTTTGGATATTGGTATACATTAATGCTCCCTTTACTATCCGGTAATTTGCTCCAGATCTCTTCTGTTATAAAAGGCATAAAAGGATGGAGCAGGCACAATACCTTTTTAAGTACCCCTAATAGAACATATTGAGTGTTTAGTTTAAGCTTCGTGTCATCCTTCTGGTACAGGTAATATTTGATGAGTTCAATATACCAATCGCAGAATTCATGCCATATAAATTGGTACAAGAAATGGGCACCCTCATTGAACTTGTAGTTTTCTAAAGCATCTCTTACCTGTTCAATAGTCCTGTTCAATCGGGATAGTATCCATCTGTCGCTCAGGGTATATTCAATCCCATTCTTATCTAGAAGGCATTCATCATATTCTTCCATGTTCATCAGGGAGAACCTTGAGGCATTCCATATTTTATTTGCAAAGTTGCGATAACCACCGATCCTCTCTTCTGAAAGCTTAACATCCCTTCCCTGTGCAGCAAATGCCGCTAGAGTAAAACGGAAAGCATCCGCTCCATATTTTTCTATGATTACCAACGGGTCAATAACGTTTCCTTTAGACTTGCTCATCTTCTTGCCCTCGATGTCTCGAACCAGGGCATGGATATATACATCATTAAAAGGGACTTCACCCATAAATTTTATCCCCATCATTATCATTCTGGCAACCCAAAAGAATAGAATGTCGAAACCCGTCACCAAAACAGATGTTGGGTAAAACAGTTCAAGCTCCTTTGTATGTTCAGGCCAGCCCATGGTAGAAAAAGGCCACAGGGCTGAGCTGAACCATGTGTCCAGGACATCCGTTTCCTGGCTGATGTCAGAACTCAGACATTTAGAACACCGGGTGGGGTTTTCTTTCGATACAATAACCCCCCCGCAATCGTTGCAGTACCATGCTGGTATTCTATGACCCCACCATATCTGGCGAGAAATACACCAGTCTTTGATATTGTTCATCCATTCAAAGTAGGTTTTCTCCCAGGATGCAGGTATAATCCTGATACTACCATCTTTAACAGCTTTGATAGCCGGCTCTGCCAGAGGTTTTACTTTTACAAACCACTGCTTGGATAAGGTAGGTTCTATGACCATCTTACACCTGTAACAGTGCCCTATATTATGAGAATACTTTTCTCTCTTTTTTAACACCCCGTTTTTTTGAAATTCTTCGATTATTTCCTTCCTGCACTTAAACCTATCAAGACCTTTGTATGGACCGGCATTCTCATTCATCCTGCCATCTACATCCATAACCTTAATCGCTTCCAGATTATGCCTTAACCCCATCTCAAAGTCATTTACATCATGGGCTGGAGTAACCTTTACTGCTCCTGTTCCAAAGTCTTTGTTAACATACTCATCTGCTATTACAGGAATCTCCCTTCCCATTACAGGCAAAACAGCCCTCTTTCCAATCAGTTTTTTGTGTCGTTCATCATTTGGATTTACAGCTACCGCAGTATCACCCAACATAGTCTCCGGGCGGGTGGTCGCAACTACGATGAATTTCCTGCTATTACAAAGGGGATACTTAAGATAATACAGATACCCCTCAGTCTCTTCATGTTCAACTTCCAAATCTGACAGGGCAGTCTGACATCTGGGACACCAGTTGATGATATAATCGCCACGATAAATCAATTTTTCATGGTAAAGTTCCACAAAGACCTCTCTAACAGCCTTTGATAGTCCTTCATCCATAGTAAATCGTTCCCTGCTCCAATCACAGGAAGCCCCCAATTTTTTAAGCTGATTTATAATTATTCCCCCAAACTCTTTGCGCCATTTCCATATATGTTCGATAAACTTATCTCTCCCTAATGTATGGCGGCTGATCCCTTTTTGGGCTAGATTCTTCTCCACAACATTTTGAGTAGCAATTCCTGCATGGTCTGTTCCCGGCATCCACAGCACATTAAACCCGTCCATCCTTTTAAACCGAGCCAGGATATCCTGTAAGGTATTATTCAGAGCATGACCCATATGGAGAGAACCAGTAACATTTGGGGGAGGAATAACAATGGAGAAAGTCTCCTTTGTACCATTTACATCAGCCTTGAAGTTACCATTGTTAATCCAATAGCTAGACCATTTGTCCTCAACTTTAGCAGGGTCATAACCTTTTTCCAATACTTTCACAGCCATTAATCTCCTTGTCAATCAGACCTATACATACCGATATGATAGCGCCGCATACAGAGCGTCAGAACAAAGCAGACCAAGGCGCGACGAAAGCGAGGAATGAGGCGCACTTTTGTCGTGCGCCGCAATGACGAGCCGAGGAGCAACACAGGTATGCGAAGTTATGACGCTCTGTATAAAAGTGAAAAAGGGGATTAACATAATCCCCTGATATACCAACATTAGCTTTACAACTTATACGACATGATCTGGATGTCAAACTTCCCCTTCTTTAAGCTTCTCTATCTCTTCTTTAATCACTTTCTCTGCTATGGGAGGAAAGAGGTCCGCGGCTATTTTCTCTATTTTCTCGTTCATAGCCTTAATCACAGCCTCTGTAATATCAGGGGTAATCTTCATTGCAACACTCTCTATCACCTCTCGACTAACTTCCCTGATAATTACTTCAACATTTTTCTCCTCCAGCATCCCAATACTTTTTATCTCCTGGTCATCTGGAGTTTCTTCCGGGATTTCTGAGGGTTGGACTTCTCTGTATGGAAGTTCTGGGGGGGGAACTCCTTCTACATGACCCTTATAGGGCATAGATTCTTCATCTGAAGCCCATTCTATTTCCCATTCATCCTGGAGTTCGGGCTCTTTAGTAAAGTCTGCTTCTTCAATGCTGAACTTCTCTTCGAGGTGCTCTTTTATTACTCCCTTAAAGCTTAATTCTTCCAGGTTTTCAGGTTTATTAAAGAGGCCTGCCTGTCCGCCAGAGGCGGACGCAGAGAGGTCAGTTTCCTTACGGGATTCCTCAAGTTCTTTGAGAGACTTTTCATATAATAGAGCTAGCCCTGGCCCTTCCTCTATAACATCTACTAATTCGATGATCTCTTCATCTTCTTCAGTACTACCCATTATGCCCTCTATTTTTCACAAACCTTGATTTTGATGAAGTCGCAAAAAGTTCAAAATAACCTATCATTGCACAAAACAGGTGTCAAGGGTTTTTTCTCCCGGGTGTTTTTCTCCTGGGTCAGTTCTTGGGACGCTTGTAATACTTCTGGCTACCCGTTGGCGTTTTCGCCATTTCGTTACTGCAACTATCTTCCACTTCCATCTCCAACGATAATAAAAGGTGCCCAGTAGAGAGGGTGAGCGTAACTTGCAACGATTTTACCGGTGGCATCATCCACTAAATTTTCTTTGTCTATCAGGTTTATCATGGCCTTCTGCAAAGCTCTCGCCCGTGAAATTGTATTATCCTCTTTCTGATACCGGAAAGCAGCAGTGATCAGCTTCCTTGCAGATGTCGTTTCAACAGGGTACATGCTGGCGATAATCGCTCTCGTACCAGCGTAGAAAAATGCCCTTCCAAGGCCGGAAAGGGCTTCCGAGCCATTACCTTCCCCTGCAGCGGTGTCACATGCAGAAAGGATGACCCAATCGGCATTCAATTTCAGCTTCATGATTTCGCCCATAGTGAGCAGGCCGTCCTCATTATCACCCGTAACGAATGGAGAAGAAAGAGCCAGGGCCGGTTGCTCCAGTCCATCCAGATCCCCCGGCACCAGGGCATGGGTAGCGAAGGATATAATCTTTCTGTCTGAAAGATTCATGGTCTTTACACGATTTTCTGAGGCATCCTTTCCGAAAAAAATATCTCTGTCAGGATCGGCTCCCACCGTCTGAGCAATGCTTCTGATCTCCTCTGCTGTATCAGGAAGGCGACTCAGTTTACCCAACTGGATGGTTGTGATATCAGAGTTGTCCAGTCCCCCCTTTTCTGTGATCCGGACACCGCGAATCTGAGTGACGGTTCCCCTTTTTGCCACAGAAGTGGTGTCAAGGGACTTTTTTCTCTCCTGCGATTGAGCTAATTGTTCCACGTTAAAAACGGGATCGCCAAATCCAACAAAAGCCCTGCGATTGGGATCGCCTGCTGGAAGAGTCCTGAGTGTGATGAGAGAGGAAACAGATGGCAGAATGGTAATAGAAGCCTTTCGGATGAACCACGGCACACGGCGGTATTTACTGAAGAGAAGGTCCCTGTCGCTTTCAAGCTTTGCAGGAGCAGTAGGGAGAACTGATAACGGAATTTGATCCATGGGACTGTTAGTGACAATCAGGATATCAGAGGCATCTTTCCAGCCATTTTCTGTCGGTTTCAGGAGTTTGTGGTAAAGATCGTAAGCCAAATCGATGTTGAAATCCGGGATCTCACCCACGGTAACAGGGCTTGGATCAAGAGATTTCCTCAAGCTGACAACAATCTCTCCGATTTCCTTTTTCCCGAAGGGGGAAACAAGAAATGACATGTGTCCATTGTGGGGGATAGCCCAGACATACGTTTTCATGTTAGTGGAATAGATGGAGATCAATGCCTCACCATAGCGCAGATTCTGCTGTGTCACAGCCCATGTTGCTACCCGTGGATTCACGAAATCCGAGTATCTCGGAAAGCGTTTTTTAATTTCCTCCTGCAGGGCAGCAGTAGCTTTGTTCAGGCTGTTTATCTTTGTTTGCAAATCCTTGATGATTTCCGGCTTTTGTTCCTGAGATGGTGCGGCTATAAGGTCGAGGACGGTTGACTCCATGACCTCTATTTGTTTCCGGGCATCCTGCTCACGGCGTATCAGGTCATTCAATTCTGGATTTGTTTCTGCCGACCGTGCGCTGCTCGCTGCCAGGGCACGCTGGACTGTATGACTCCGTGATGCCTCGGCTATCCTGAATGCGGTTCCCGCAGCGTCGATACCCAGTTCTTTTTCTACCGGTGAGCCGTGAATTTCACCCAGCAGATTGATATAATCATCCAGGATTATCTTCAGCCTCCGTGCCCTCGAAAAGTCTGCCTTGTCCATCTGAAACTCAAGCAGTCTGTTCGTCGCCATGGAAAAATCCCTCTCCGCCTCCCTGAGGTGTTTCATCCGGTAGTGAGCCATTCCCCGGAGTGCCAGCCTCTCAGCGGTTATGTAATGCGTTTCTCCTAATCTCTGTACAGCTCTGGTGTAGGTGTTGGTTACTATTTTTAGTGCCATTTCGTGCTGTCCAGTCATCAGAAGTGAGAGAATAAAATCGGGACTCCCCATGAAGTATCTTTTATAAAGATACTCATCTTCATTTACCCCTTTGAGGGCGACTTCGTATTGCTTCATCGCAGCGGTGAAGTTACCCTGAGCCGAAAGCACAGTGCCAAGCAGCATTCGTGAGTTGTTCATATTTCTGGATTCGCTGGATATCCCGGAGGATTCCATGGCATGAACTACCAGTGAAGCCAGTTTTTCTGCCTCCGGGAGCCTGCCCTGAGCCCTCAGGATGCTGGCAATTGTGGCGATTACTTTTGTTGTTAACAGAGCGTCTTTCCCCCCGAGCCCCAGGGATTCCTTCAGGGCTTTTCGAGCCTCGATTTCTGCTTCTGTGAAACGTTCCTGCCTCAATAAATTTCCTGCAAGCTGTAGCCTGATGTTGATGAGCAATCCAGGATATTTGTTCTCCGTGGCCTGCATGAGACTGAGTCGCTGGCGAATAGACTTCTCTGCCTCACTATACTTTGCACGGGCTTCCAGGAGATCAGCTTCCATAGCCGCTGTTTCAATGTCGCACCATAAAACGAACTGGGAATTGCGCCGCTTCGGAGAGGTGGCACAGAAAATCTTTCCATTGCCTGCGGTCTTTTCAGCTTTTTCTATATCTCCCATCTGGATGTATGTCTCTACCAATCCTGAATATGTAGAAGGGTGATCGTCAATTTTAGCGGCATCTTCAAGCAACTCTACAGCACGGCTGAAATTTCCGATGGTTCTCTCCACCCAGGCGAGATGACGGTGAATTCGAGCGTTACTAATTCCGGCAGCCTCTGAAAGACGTTGTGCCTCACGCAGATCTTCAAGTGCTTGCCTGGCCCAGCCAAGCTGTAAGGCAGCAAAACCCCTCCTGAGATAGAAGTTACCGTCTGCTTTTTCGGGTGGGGTGGCATTGGCCTGGGCTATTAATCGTTCTGTTACTTTTGTGTCAAACTGTCCTGGCTGGTTCAGAATTGCAGTGATGTCATCTATCCTCCTCGGGGGAGGCACAAAGCCTGAAACAGGACTTATAGAAACGGCTACTCTCTTCGCTTCTTCAACGGACATCTTGGTCGCACATGATGGAAGTAGTAATACTATCAGAGCGACAGGAATAAGACGAATAAGACGCTTAAAAAGTAAGGAAGCCGATATATTCATGGCTGTTTACCTCATCTGGTTTTATCAAGACCCTCGAAAACCCTATCTCTGCCTGCCATAATTAATTAATATGCACTACCTCACTACGTTCCCCCACTATGTTCCTTGGTACTAACTCACGGTCTTAAGCTGCTTCCTTCGGAGAACCAAACCCGTCTTCGTAAAGGACAATATCGTTCCTGTCCCTTAGCACTGAAGCATGAATTCGAGTTAGCCCAAACCCCTCATTTGTATCAGACACTAATCCCAACTTCTTAAGATGGAAAAAGATTTCCTTCAATTTTGCGTTTTCCTTCCTTTTATTCAAGAAGTCAATTATCTCATCCGCTATCTCTTTCGAAATGACATCCTCTTTATAGAAAAAGCTGAATTCGCAAACGTTACCACCAGCAGGGACCAATTCCTTTAATTCAAACCCGATGTCAACACCAAGCGCATCTAGTATCCCCCTAAAATACCATGACCAAATACGGCAGTCACGTGCTTTAAAGTCAGGATGATGCATAATTGGACAGAAAGTTACCCGGTACGTGCCTCGTCTATCCTCGGATTCTATTATTTCGGCGCAAATGTTGAAAATCTGGAGATCATGATACCTCGTTACTCTTAGGATGGTATGAAGGTCTGCTTTACCCTCGAGCCCCAGTTTTTGCATAATTCTTTCTCCGACCTCCAGCCCAACTTGGTGCATGATTTTGTAGCAGATCTCATGGCCTTTATCACCAAAGGTTTTCTCTACTTCGTTTACAAGCCTGATCAGAATTCCAGCGAAAAGGCGTGTTGTTATAAAGAACTGCCGAGGGTCATTAGCTTCGTTCAGAGCCAGTGTCCAGAATGCCTTTTCTGTTTCATTCATTTTCAATGGATAAATTTCGTCTGCCATATTTCTCTCCTTCTTTTTGTTCCACCCGATGGACTCGCTGATCTGCATCCCAGCTACACAAGAACAAATTTCCTACATTCAGCGACACCATGAGGATGAAATGAGGTAATCAAATCTGAATGGAAAGCTATAAGGAATCCCGTTAATTCGCGGAGCTGCTATATCTGTAACCGATATTCTATTAAAAAAAGGGCTACCCTCAATCGGCTAACCCCTTGATTTTATTGGTGCCTAGGGCCGGGATCGAACCGGCACGGGGTTAAACCCCGAGGGATTTTAAGTCCCTTGCGTCTACCAATTCCGCCACCCAGGCACTCAACACTCTTTAATGTTTTTAGGTATAGTTATTTCTGTAAATAACTAAAGGACTTAATGTACTTATAAAATTTTTATAGTATCTTTTAAAACATTTGTCAACCCATTATTTAATGGTTAAAATCATTCCATAAAACCAAATCTTTCCTTTCTCTTAATTCTTAATATTTTGATACATCCTCTCTTTATTCTCCGGGATTGGTTACGGAATTTACAACTAGGCATATAAAAGGAAACCATTATAAAAACATGATAGTTAGAGAGTTCTTGGACAAAAAATAAGGAAGGTTAGATTATTTAATTTTTTGCTTGACAATAAAGGTAGTGGTTGTTATTTTATAAATACTAGCACTCTTTGTAAAAGAGTGCTAACTTCATAAAATACCTTAATTATCTCAATTTTCAGATAGGTGGGGCAATGGCTGAAACATTATTAGAGAGAAGCACAAACATCTTACACGCCGTAATTAATGAATACATTTTAACAGGTGAACCGGTAGGTTCTCGTACTATTTCAAAAAAATATAAGGTAGATCTGAGCCCTGCCTCTATAAGAAATATCATGGCAGATCTTGAAGACATGGGACTTTTGTTCCAACCTCATACATCAGCAGGCAGAATTCCCACAGATGAAGGGCTGCGTTACTACGTGGATTGTATTTTAAAAGTCAGAAAGCTTACCAAACAAGAAAAGGAGACCATTAAGAGTGGATACAGGCCTTTAAACTTAGAGATTACAGACGTCATGAAAGAGACTTCACTGCTTCTCTCCAAAATCTCCCGATATACAGGAATCGTTTTGGCTCCCAAATTCAATAACAGAATCTTTAAACACATAGAATTTATTAAATTAAAAGAAAAACAGATACTGGTTGTCTTTGTTTCAAAAGCAGGTATTATTCATAATAAGGTTATCGAAATAGAAGAAAATCTTTCTCAAGATGAGTTGTACAAGTTTACCCGATACCTGAATCAAATCTTGACCGATTTAACCTTAAGAGAAGTAAGGGAGAAGATCATCGATGAGATGAAAAAGGAAAGTAATATGTATGACCGGTTACTGTCAAGGGCTTTAAAACTGAGTCAGAAGGTTTTCGGCAACTACCCGGAGGATGACATCTATATAGGAGGAAAGTGCAATATCTTTGACTGTCCTGAATTTTGTGATGTAGAAAAGATGAAAACTATTCTACGTACTTTTGAAGAGAAGAACATCTTAATAAAGCTGTTAGATAAAGCAATGGAGGCAGATGGAATCCAGATTTTTATTGGCACAGAAAGTCAATTTCAGGAAATAGAGGGATGCAGTATAGTGATCTCTCCTTACACCTGGAAAGATTATGCGATGGGTACCCTTGGGGTAATTGGACCGACCAGGATGAACTATTGTGATGTCGTTCCAATAGTTGATTACACTGCTAAAACGGTCAGTAAAATAATGGGTACAAGATACTAAACCTTAAGTCAGTTGCTTTACAATAAATTTGAGAAGTTAGCCCCGTAAGAGGCCGCTAGAGACCGTGCCTCTGGCGAGGTCAGTAGTCAGGATGGAAGTAATGAATAAAAAAGAACCAGGCAGTAAACCCAAAAAAGGCAAAAAAGTAGAGATAGACAGCGATGTCACAAAAAAGGAGGGAGAAGTTGTAGAGAAAATAGATGCGGAGAAAGAGAAAAAAAAGGAAGACCGAGAAGAAGATTTGAAGTTGCAACTCTGTGTTAAAGAGAAGGAGGCAGCAGAAAATTTCGACAGATTACTCCGAACACAAGCCGAATTTGAGAATTATAAAAAAAGGATGGAGAAAGAGAGGGCAGATACAATAAGGTTCTGTAATGAGAATCTTATAAGAGACCTTTTGCCTATAGTTGACAACCTGGAGATGGCATTAAAACATGGGGAAAATTCTAGTCCTGATAATTCAAAATCTCTGATTGAAGGGGTTGAGATGGTTTTAAACCAATTTATGAAGAGTTTAGAAAAATTTGGTGTTACCAGTTTTTCTTCTGTAGGAGAAAAATTTGACCCCAATCGGCATGAAGCAATGATGCAAGTTGAAAGCGATGAGTATGAGGCTAGTTCCGTCATTTCAGAGTTTCAGAAAGGCTATTTTTTAAATGGTAGGCTTCTTAGACCGGCAAAAGTTACAGTCACTACATCATCTTTAAAACAAGATACCGACAAGGTAAATGTAGCGAATGGGGATAAAACAACAACTAACTGAGACTAAAGGTTGATAGATATAGCTGCTGGTGAAGGAAGGAGGAAAGTATGGGCAAAGTAATAGGGATTGATTTAGGGACCACCAATTCCTGTGTAGCTATCATGGAGGGTGGAGACCCTAAAGTTATTACCAATGCAGAAGGTAGTAGAACAACACCATCTATGGTCGCATTTACAGACAGTGGGGAGAGGTTGATTGGGCAAATAGCCAAGAGACAGGCAATAACCAACCCTGAAAACACTGTGTTTGCTGTCAAGAGGCTTATTGGCAGGAAATATGATTCAAAAGAAGTCCAGATGGACATACCCAATCTTCCGTATAAGATTTCGAAAGGAACGAATGGAGATGCCGAGGTTAATATAAGGGGTAAAGACTATAGTTCAGCAGAGATCTCCGCAATGATCTTACAGAAGATGAAGCAGACTGCAGAGGACTATCTTGGTGAAAAGGTCACTGAGGCAGTAATTACTACCCCGGCATATTTTAACGACAGTCAACGCCAGGCTACAAAGGATGCTGGAAGGATTGCAGGATTAAACGTTTTGAGGATAATAAACGAACCAACCGCAGCATCTTTAGCTTATGGTCTTGACAAAAAGAAGGATGAAAAGATTGCTGTATTTGATCTGGGGGGAGGAACCTACGACATATCAATCCTGGAGATTGGAGATGGTGTCTTTGAAGTAAAGGCGACCAACGGTGATACCCACCTGGGTGGAGAAGACTTTGACCGCAGAATTATTGACTACTTAGCTGCCGAGTTTAAGAAAGATCAGGGGATCGATCTGAGACAGGACAAGATGGCACTGCAAAGACTGAAAGAGGCAGCAGAAAAGGCAAAGCATGAACTATCCACATCCACAGAGACAGATGTTAACTTACCCTTTATAACAGCAGATGCCAGCGGGCCTAAGCATCTTAATATTAAACTTACAAGGGCAAAACTGGAGCAATTAGTGGACGACTTGATTGAGAAGGTAGTGCCCCCATGTATGACCGCATTGAAAGACGCTGGACTAAAACCCTCTGACATCGATGAGGCTATTCTTGTGGGTGGAATGACCAGGATGCCAAAGGTTCAGCAAAAGGTAAGAGAGATATTTGGCAAAGAACCTCATAAGGGTGTAAATCCGGATGAAGTAGTTGCTGTTGGTGCAGCAATACAGGCTGGTGTTCTTAAAGGTGAGGTGAAAGATGTGCTCCTGCTTGATGTTACACCTCTTTCCCTGGGTATCGAAACGCTGGGAGGCATATTCACTAAACTCATTGAGAAAAACACTACCATCCCTACCAAAAAGAGTCAGATATTCTCTACGGCAGAAGATAACCAACCTGCAGTGAGTATCCATGTATTGCAAGGGGAGCGTGAAATGGCTCAGTACAACAAGACGCTTGGCAGGTTTGAGTTGCTTGGAATCCCCCCTGCCCCCAGAGGAATGCCCCAGATAGAGGTAACCTTTGATATCGACGCTAACGGAATCGTCCATGTATCTGCCAAGGACTTGGGAACCGGCAAAGAGCAGTCCATAAAGATCACTGCCTCTAGTGGACTTACTGAAGAGGAAATTAAAAACATGATAAAAGAGGCAGAAGTACATTCCGAGGAAGACAAGAAAAAGAAGGAATTAGCAGAAGCCCGAAATCAGGCTGATACCCTTATTTATACTACAGAAAAAACCCTGAAAGAGCACGGAGACAGTGTTGATGCAGCTGAAAGACAAAACATAGAGGACGCTATCGCAAAAGTGAAGAGAGAGATGGAAGGTTCGCATACAGATGCCATCAAAAATGCCTGCGAAGAACTAGGCAAAGCATCCCATAAATTGGCAGAAAGTATGTATGCCAAGGCATCTCAAGCCGCAGGCGCTGGTTCCTCAAAAACACAGACTGATGAAGATACGGGGAAACCCTCAGATGAAGATGTGGTCGATGCCGACTTTGAAGAGGTAAAGGACGATAAATAACTCAAAGATACAGAACATTTAGATTGGGATAACACAGTAAAAAGTCCATATGTGGGGTTGCACTGCATATGGACTTTTTTACAAGGTCATTAATAACTGGAATGTGAGATTTATTAACAATGCCCCTGCTGCCAAAAAGAACCTTATCCACCTTTATCGTTTCTCTACTCACTCTTTTGTCTGTTAGTTCTGCTATAGGGGTAGATGAAACCGAGCGTATTAAAATCTACTTTAGCCCTAATGGCAACTGTGAAAAAGCGATAATTGAAGAAATTGGAAGGGCAAAAAGCTGTATCCACATAGCAATGTTCAACTTCACAAACGGCCGCATAGCAAGGGAACTCATAAAGGTCTCCAAACGAGGGACAGACATAAAGGTTATTATGGACATAGAAAGTTCTTCAGATGATTATTCCAAAAGCAGGTTCCTTGAAAATAAAGGCATAAGCATTAAATACAGAAAGGGACCCAATAGAAATAATCTGGGCGATGAGACCGGCTCGATGCACAATAAATTTGCCGTCATTGATGGGAAGGTAGTCATTACCGGATCCTATAACTGGACAACTTCAGCAGAAAACTGGAATTACGAAAATTTGCTAATCATACCATCTACCAGAGTAGCCGAGCTTTTCGAGAGAGAATTCAACAGGCTCTGGATAAAAAAGTGACGGCTTCGTCAAAAGTGGACCGCTCAGGATTTTCTCCCAAACACCTTGGCTACCCATATACTCAATTCGTATAACAGCAGAAGAGGAACTGCCATCATCAACTGGGTTATTGCATCTGGGGTAGGAGTAAGTATTGCAGAAACAATAAAGATGATTACAATGGAATATCTCCTTTTAGAGGACAGCATCTTGGCATCAACTACCCCAATCTTTGTTAAAAAAAAGATAAAGAGAGGCAGTTCAAATACAATCCCGAAGGCAAAAAGCAACCTTGTAGAGAGAGAGAGATATTCCTTCACAGAGGGTAATGGTCGTATAGCTTCAGTAGCAAAGCTCATAAGGTATTTAAAGCCGGAAGGAAAGACCACAAAATAACCAAACAATGAACCACCAATAAAAAAACCGGTTGAAAAGACAACAAAAGGAAAGACACACCTCTTCTCTCTCTTATAAAGTCCTGGGGAAATAAAAGACCAAATCTGATAGAGAAGGACCGGGCTAGCAATAAAAATACCGGCCAACAACGACACTTTTAGGTAAGTGAAAAAGGCTTCTGTTAATCCAGTAAATATTAATGTCCCTCCAGGTGGCATTACATCGAGTAGAGGTTTCATTAAAATATTGAATATCTCCTTTGAGAAGACATAAGAGGCAGCAAACCCAACACCTACCGTAATAAAACAGATGATCAATCTTCTTCTTAACTCTTCAAGATGAGAAGTAAAAGGGAGCTTTTCATCAGCACTTAGCTCCCTATCTTCTCTCTCCTCTTTATTCTCTTCAGTCACTTTTTTCTTTCTTTACTGCCTGAACTTCCAAGGTTCCTTTCTTGTATTCTGTTTCTTCTAACCCCATCGTGCCCATCGTTTCCGTAACATTTCTTACTACTTCTTTATAGTCTTTCAACAATTCCTCTTTTTGATTAGTTAGCTCCCCCCCAATATCCAACTCCTGTTTAACCTCTTCGGCAGCCTTTTTAAACTCTGTTAACCCTTTTGCTAATGCCCTGGCGAGATCAGGCAATTTCTTTGGGCCTATAAATATCAAAGCAACTATAAAGATTACTATCAATTCCGGAATTCCAATCCCAAACATCCTTTTATCCTATGATATTGGTTTCACAAACTAACATACTGATAAGAATAGAGTTTTTTATTATAACTGTCAATGATTATTTCCTCGTACTTATTTTATAAATGCCAAGCCAACCTTTTGATTATTCAAAGAGTACATAAAAGAAAAATAAATTTTAGTCTTATAAAAAAGTTACTTATGACAACTTTGAGATAATTTTAAATTTTTAGCCTTGACTAAAAAAAACTTTTAATATAAAAATAACTGCAGTTTTTTAACTAAGGGCTTCGTTAATCACAGCGTTGGTAAGATTAGAAATTACACTCTCATCCCACCTTACTATCTACTATGTTGGCATCACATTTAATCTTTTCTTTTGTTCACTATGGCCCTGGTAGGATGGGGTCGGGCCTCCTCAATTTTCTTTTTCGGTTCATTATAGTTCACTCTTTTTATCCGGGATAATTCAGGAGATAAAAACAGCTTTTAACACTATTTAAAAAATTTTAGAACTTCTGGAGAGAGGAATGCTCCAATTAACCCATTTTGACAATAAAGGAAGAGCCAAGATGGTAGATATTACTGAGAAGGCTGTCACGAGGCGCGAAGCGATTGCCTCTGGCATAATAGCAATGAAACCAGAGACCTTCCGAATGATAGCCAAAAGGGAGATCAAGAAGGGGGATGTCTTAGAGGTTGCTAAAATAGCGGGCATAATGGCAGCAAAAAAGACCAGTGATTTGATTCCAATGTGTCATCCCATAAATATTACCACTGTTGACATTCGTTTTCATCCAGATTCAGGAGAAAGCAAAATCGGAATCGAATCAAGGGTAAAGGTTGTTAGTAAAACAGGGGTAGAGATGGAGGCACTTATTGCCGTGTCAGTAGCAGCTTTAACTATCTATGATATGTGTAAATCCAAAGATCGCGGGATGGTCATTTCAGATATAAAGCTACTCAAAAAAAGCGGGGGGAAAAGTGGTGATTATATAATAGGTAAAAACTAAGGGAGAAAAAGAATGAAAGATTTGTCCAAAGAGAATCAAGAAAACTTTCAAGAGACCTTAAAAATAAACACCTTATTAGAAATAAATAAGGCTTTAGGCTCATCACTGGATCTAAAGAGCTCCCTCAGTAACGTAATGAATATCCTTGCTTCACGTCTGACCATGAGCCAGGGTTCTTTGATACTGTTGGATTCCGAGACAAAGGAACTGATTATGGAAGTTGTCTATGGCCCTAACAAACAAGGGATAGAAGATGGGGACATTCACAAAAAGGTTTTTGAAAGTGGACTACCCGCAGCTATTTCCAGTTTAGGTGGCCCTCCTTTGTTTTTGGACAGTTCAAAGATATCTGACATAAAGAAGCAGGATATCTCCTATTTATGCGTACCAATGAAGATCGAAGGCATGGCTATGGGGGTACTTATAGTAGATCGCCTTTTTGATGATAGTGTAGAATTTAATGAGGATTTAATTTTACTAAACAGCATTACATCTATTATTGCACAAACAATAAATATTTACTATACAGCAGAAAAGGAAAAGAAAGATCTCATTAGAGAGAACAAATACCTGCGTCTTGAGCTGGAAAAACTAAAGGATGTTAACACCATAGATAGACATGAGTTAAGAACAAATCCACAAAAACAACTCTCTATAGAAAAGGTTTTAGAGAAGAAACTGGATGAGATAATAACAGTAATGGACGTAACGACTGAAGGCAAAAGAAGATTATATGACGACATTATATCCAACGTAGAGAAGATATTAATAAAATTGGCACTTAAGAGGACGAAGAACATAAAGTATGAGGCAGCTCGTTTTTTAGGGATTAACAGGAATACTTTATATAAAAAGATGAATGATTTAAATATTTCAGTCTAAAAGCGCTGTCTGGCAAAATTCCTTTTAGGTTTTCTAAACAGCCTTGTCCAAATCATAACTCTTTTTTACGGATACTAATAGTGAACGACCTCGAAAAGTAGTCATTGCGAGGAGCGAGTGAGCCAAAGCCCTGAATGAAGTGAAGGGGACGTGGCAATCCCAAGAGATTGCTTCACCCCGACTTGTCGGGGTTCGCAATGACAAATGGTGGATGTCAACTTATTTAAGTCCTTCACTATAATACGTTACTGAGAAGCAAAAATAGCCCGCAGGGCTTTTATTTTTGCCTGCTACTTACTTAGTTGTTGACCATAAGAGAGGTGCTAAGAATTCGCTTTCAATCATTGCTTCGCCCCGACAAGTCGGGGCGAAGCAATCTCATAGGCAGGAGAGGGATTGCTGCACTTCGTTCGCAATGACAAATTAGGGATTTTTCAAATGTCTTCATAAGTCCGGGTAACACAACATTATGAATTTCCAAGATATTATACTATCACTTCAAAGGTTCTGGTCTGACAGGGGTTGCGTCATTCAGCAACCCTATGGTATTGAGGTTGGTGCCGGAACATTCAACCCCGCCACATTTCTTCGGGTTCTGGGCCCTGAGCCATGGAATGTGGCATACGTTGAACCCTCCCGCCGGCCTACCGACGGCAGGTATGGAGAAAATCCAAACCGTCTTCAGCATTACTATCAATTTCAGGTAATAATGAAACCTTCCCCAATGGATATTCAGAATATCTACCTGAATAGTTTAGAAGAACTTGGCATAGACCTGTTAGCCCATGATATAAGGTTTGTTGAAGATGATTGGGAGTCTCCTACCCTTGGTGCCTGGGGTTTGGGCTGGGAGGTTTGGCTGGATGGGATGGAAATAACCCAGTTCACCTATTTTCAGCAGGCTGGCGGCATAGACCTCAATCCTGTTTCTGTTGAGCTGACATATGGACTTGAAAGGATTGCTATGTACCTCCAGGGCATAGACAATGTATTTGATCTTAAATGGGCAAGGAAGATAAAATACGGGGATATACATCATCAAAGTGAGGTAGAATTCTCTGTCTATAATTTTGAGCTGGCTGATGTGGCTATGTTGTTTAATCTGTTTAACATGTATGAGAAAGAATCTTTAGAATTGATTAATAAGGGCTTGGTATTACCGGCTTATGAATACTGTTTAAAGTGTTCTCATACCTTTAACCTGCTGGATGCAAGAAAGGCTATAAGTGTCACTGAAAGAACGAGTTTCATAGGCAGGGTGAGAAACCTTGCAGGATTATGTGCAAAGGGGTATCTTAAGCAAAGGGAAGAGATGGGCTTCCCACTGCTTGAAGATTAATTAGGATAGTACTATGGCAAAAGAGTTACTCTTAGAAATAGGGACAGAGGAGATTCCATCAGGGTTTGTACCCAACGCATTGAAGGATATGAAGGAACTCATTGAAAAGGAGCTTAAGAACCTTAGAATTGGATTCGGACAGATAAAAACTTTGGGGACTCCCAGGAGACTGGTACTTTATATTGACCATATGTCAGATAAACAGGAGGATACCTATATAGAGATTATAGGTCCGTCAAAAAAAGTTGCCCTTGATCAAAACGGGAATCCAACAAAGGCAGCCATAGGTTTTGCACGGGCACAGGGGATAAACCCAAGTGATCTCCAGCAGGTAAGCACCCTCAAGGGAGAATACCTGGCAGTCAGAAAAAAGGAGACTGGCAATGATACAAAAAGGGTTCTATCCTCCATCCTGCCAAGGTTCATTGCGTCTATCCCCTTCCCCAAGTCCATGAGATGGGGAGATTCGTCAATAAGGTTCGCTCGCCCCATCCACTGGATTCTGTGTATATTTAATGGGGAGATAGTTCCTTTTAAGATGTATAATATTGAAAGCGGAGACCATTCCTTTGGTCACCGTTTTATGAGCCCAGATCAATTTAAGGTACAAGACTTTAACCATTATATCAAGCATCTCAGAGATGCCTATGTTATTATCGATCCAATCGAGAGGAAAGATAAAATAAAAGAGATAATCTCTCAGGCTGCAAAAGCGGTGTCAGGAAAGGTATTAGAGGATGATGAGCTGCTGGATGATGTAACCTATCTGCTGGAATATCCGACAGCAACATTGGGAAGATTTGAAGAGAGGTTTCTGAATCTGCCCAGAGAGGTCATGATATCCAGTATGAGGGAACATCAGAAGTATTTTTCCGTAGTCGATGATGCTGACAGGTTGTTACCATACTTCATTGCTGTTAACAATACGTTGGCAAAAGACCATGGAATAGTTGTCAGTGGAAACGAGAGGGTTTTGAAGGCCAGGCTATCTGATGCCAGGTTTTTCTTCAAAGAAGACCAAAAGATACCTTTCCCGGAGAGGGTTTACCATTTAAAGGAGGTAGTTTTTCAATCAGAACTGGGAACCTTTTATGAAAAGGTCATGAGGTTCCAAAAGATGGCCGAATGCCTGGCATTGGAGATCAAGCCTGAACTCAAAGAGATATCGAAAAAGGCCGCCATTCTCTGTAAAGCCGACCTGACTTCCGGAATGGTTGGAGAGTTTCCAAAACTTCAGGGAATTATGGGCAGGGAATATGCCTTGCTTTCGGGTGAAGACGTGGAGGTAGCAACTGCCATCTATGAGCATTATCTCCCCAGATTCTCAGGGGACATCCTCCCCTCTACCCATGCAGGGGCATTCGTTAGCATAGCCGATAAGTTAGATACGGTGGTAGGGTGTTTTGGGGTAGGACTGATTCCGACAGGCACATCTGATCCCTATGCCTTAAGACGTCAGGCATTGGGGATCGTTAACATCATCCTGGATAAAAGATATCCCATCTCACTTAAGAAATTAATTGAAATAAATATAGAATATTTGAATGGTAAGATATCCAGGGATCCCGTTATGGTTAAAGAGGGAGTCCTGGAGTTCTTCAGGCTCCGTCTTCAATACCAGTTAACGAGTCAGGGATACTCTTACGACATAATAGATGCGGTTCTATCGTTGTATTTTGACGATCTGGCTGATTCTTTTGAAAGGATAAAAGCCTTACAGGAGTTGAAGAACCAGCCTGATTTTAAACCTCTGGCAATAGCCTTTAAAAGGGCTTCCAATATCTTAAGCCAATCCTCTCCAGGGGGAGATGTCTTTCCATCCCTGTTCCAAGATTCTATGGAAGACACTCTCTTTGAGGCATATAAAGAGATCGAAGAATACGTGGTGGAACTGATTTCTAAAAAGAGATACCTTGAGGCTTTGATCAAAATGGTTCAACTCAGAAAACCTGTGGATGATTTTTTCGATAACGTCATGGTTATGGTGGAAGATGAGAAAACAAGGAAAAACAGGCTCGCTATACTTGCTGAAATTTCGGGGCTTTTTTTAAATATCGCTGACTTTTCAAAGATTATAACCGAGTAGTTTTGATACAGGTTTGGGATTTAAGTAGCTGGTTCTCAAGTAGGTTTACTGGCAGATAATTTATACAGGAGGTATGTTCACGTGAAAAAATATGTCTATTTTTTTGGTAGTGGTAAAACTGAAGGCAATGCAAAAATGAAGGAGCTTTTGGGTGGCAAAGGATGTAATCTGGCAGAGATGGCAAATCTTGGTATCCCGGTTCCTCCTGGATTTACCATAACAACAGAGGTCTGCACCGCATACTATGATAATAATGGAAATTATCCTGAAGGGCTAAAGGCTCAGGTTGAAGATAATTTAACCAAGATTGAAACTGCTATGGGGGCAAAATTTGGCAATGAGGATAATCCACTTCTGGTATCAGTAAGGTCCGGGGCACGGGTATCTATGCCAGGCATGATGGATACGGTGCTCAATTTAGGATTAAATGATATGACGGTCAAGGGTCTTATCAAACAATCCAATGATGAGAGATTTGCTTATGACTGTTACCGAAGGTTTGTACAGATGTACGGAGATGTGGTGTTAGACCTTAAACCAGTAGAGAAGGATGAAAGAGACCCCTTTGAGGTTATCCTGGAGGCAAAGAAGGAAGAGAAAGGAGTTACCTTCGATAATGAACTAAGCCATGTTGATCTCAAAGAATTAGTAGCAGAGTTCAAGCTTGAAATCAAAAAGAGACTAGGCGTTGACTTCCCAGAGGATCCCATGGAGCAGTTGTGGGGAGCAATTGGAGCTGTATTCGGTTCTTGGAATAATCCCAGAGCGATTGCCTATCGTGAGCTCAACAATATACCCGGACATTGGGGAACAGCAGTAAACGTACAGACAATGGTCTTCGGAAATATGGGTGATGACAGTGGTACAGGGGTAGCATTCACCCGTGATCCATCTACAGGGACGAATATATTTTACGGAGAATACCTCATGAATGCCCAGGGAGAAGATGTGGTGGCAGGCATTCGTACTCCAAGACCTATTAACAAAATCCAAAAAGGGGACAGTCCTCTTCCTTCTCTGGAAGAAGAACTGCCTGATATTTACGGCCAGCTGGTCGATATCAGGGATAAACTCGAGAAGCATTACAGAGACTTGCAAGACATTGAATTTACCATCCAGAAAGGAAAGCTCTGGATGCTGCAGACCCGTTCCGGGAAACGTACCGGTTTTGCTGCCCTACGTATAGCGGTAGAAATGGTGAAGGAAGGTTTGATCAAAAAAGAAGAGGCGATTATGAGGGTAGAGCCTGAACAGTTAAACCAGCTGTTAAGCCCTGTCTTCGACCCAGAAGGAAAGAGAAATGCCATAAAGGAAGGGAGACTGCTGGCTAAAGGATTGAATGCAGGGCCTGGGGCTGCCTGTGGTAAGGTTGTATTCAACGCTGCAGAAGCAGAAGAACTTGCCAAAAAAGGTGATAAAGACATTATATTGGTGAGGATTGAGACATCACCCGAAGATATTAGAGGGATGAATGCAGCCAAGGGTATCTTAACCGCCAGGGGTGGAATGACATCCCATGCTGCCCTGGTTGCCAGACAGATGGGAAAGGTTTGTGTGGCTGGCTGTGGAGCATTGGAGATTGACTACACCGCTCAAAAAATGAAAGTTGGGAACAATACCATAAAAAAGGGAGACTATATCTCTATTGATGGTACTCTTGGAGAGGTTATCCTCGGCAAGATCCCTACCACTCCCTCAGAAACTCTACAGGTACTGATAGATAAAACTTTGAAGCCAGAAGATTCACAGACACATCAGATATATACAGAGATAATGTCCTGGGCTGATAAGATTAGAACTTTAGGGATAAGAACCAATGCCGATAAACCCGACCAAGTTAGCATTGCCATAAGTCTTGGCGCTGAGGGTATAGGACTTTGCAGAACCGAACATATGTTCTTTGAAGGAGACCGTATAGATTCAGTCCGAGAAATGATCCTGGCCGATGACAGGGCAGGAAGGGAAAATGCCTTGGCAAAACTGATGCCAATGCAGAAGGAAGACTTTGTGAGTATCTTCAGGCTGATGAACGGGATGCCGGTTACCATCCGAACCCTTGATCCTCCCCTTCATGAATTCCTTCCTGGAAATCCGAAAGACGTCGATACGCTGGCAAAAAAAATGGGGGTGTCCAAAAAAAAGCTGACCTCCAAGATAGAAAACCTGCATGAGACCAATCCCATGCTTGGTCATAGGGGGTGCCGCCTTGGCATAGTCTATCCGGAGATTACTGAGATGCAGGCAAGGGCAATATTTGAAGCGGCGTGTCAGGTGGCAAAAGAGGGTATCAGGGTTGTTCCTGAAGTAATGATTCCACTTGTAGGACACGTAAGGGAATTGATGATGCAGAAAGAGGTAGTGGACAGGGTTGCAAAAGAGGTGATGGGGGCATATAATATGAAGATAGACTACCTGGTAGGAACCATGATAGAACTACCCAGAGCCGCTATCACAGCGGACGAGATAGCCCAGGTTGCGGAGTTCTTCTCCTTCGGCACCAATGACCTAACCCAGATGACCTTTGGATTGAGCAGAGATGACGCAGGTAAATTCCTGCCCTCCTATATCAAGGAAGGTATACTGGAGAAGGATCCGTTTCAACAATTGGATCAGGGCGGGGTTGGAAAGTTAGTTGAGATAGGTGTACAGAAGGGTAGAGGTGAAAAACCATCTTTAAAAGTAGGCATATGTGGAGAACACGGTGGAGACCCCAGTTCAATAGAGTTTTGCCACAAAACAGGCTTGAAC
Source organism: Thermodesulfobacteriota bacterium (assembly GCA_040757775.1). Lineage (NCBI taxonomy): Bacteria > Pseudomonadati > Thermodesulfobacteriota > Thermodesulfobacteriota bacterium. The sequence goes on along the minus strand of JBFLWQ010000003.1, from coordinate 156,881 downwards.
TATGTCAGCTGTTCCCCTTACCGCATTCCGATAGCAAGGCTGGCAGCCGCACAGGCGGTATTGAGAGATAAGGTGGCACCCACAAAGGGTGATTAGCCAGAGGGATGGTGACAAAGAAGAAAGAACGCGTTGACAAACTATTGGTTGATCGAGGCTTAGTCCAGAGCCGTGAAAGGGCAAGTGCCCTGATTTTGGAGGGGAAGGTCATTGTAAATGGTATCAGGGTTGATAAGGCAGGTACAAAAGTACCTGCTGATTCTTCCCTGAAATTAAAAGAGAACGATATACCCTACGTAAGTCGTGGGGGGGTAAAGTTAGCCTATGCCCTGGATGAATTTAAGCTGGAGGTAAAGGACAAGGTAGCCCTTGATATAGGCGCTTCTACCGGGGGATTCAGTGATTGTCTATTGCAAAGGGGAGCCAGAAAAGTCTATGCTATTGATGTAGGCTACGGACAGCTCGCATGGAGAATAAGACAGGATCCGCGGGTGGTCACTCTGGAACGCAGGAATATCCGTTATATAGACCCAGAAGAGGTCGGTGAAAAAGCTGATCTCGCTGTAATAGACATCTCATTCATATCCCTCACCAAGGTCTTACCCAAGGTTAGGGAACTAATAGGAAAAGAAGGATATATAATAGCCCTGATTAAACCCCAATTTGAAGTAGAAAAGGGTGAAGTAGGTAAAGGCGGAATAGTTAAGGACCCTGAAAACCACAGGCAGGTAATTGAAAAGATAAAAGGATTCGCTTTGTTTCATGATCTAAAGGTGCTAGGACTTATTGAGTCCCCTATATTGGGAGCCGATGGAAATAAAGAGTTTTTCATATACTTAATTAGTACGCCCAATATCAACTAAATTCAATGTCATATCGACCAAAGGGAGATATCTTCTAACATTTTGTGTGCATTAAGATTTCTCGTTTCGCTCGAAATGACATTAGTGTATGCGTATTTATTTGCTAAGGAAAGAAAAATGCCTGTAAGACTTGCCAAGACCGCGGGCTTCTGCATGGGTGTCAGGAGAGCTATAGATATTGCATTAGATGCCATAAACGGGAAAGACAATGTATATACCTATGGTCCCCTGGTACATAACCCTCAGGCCATTGAGATGCTTGAGAGCAAAGGTATAAAGGCTCTTAATGGATTAAATGGAACGTTGTCAGGGACTGTAGTCATAAGGGCACACGGAATTGGCCCTGAAGAGCAGGCACAAATTAAAGAGAAAGGGTTGAATATCCTAGATGCCACCTGTCCCAGGGTAATAAAAGTTCAATCTATAATAAAAAGGCAGGCAAAAGAGGGATACCATATAGTTATTGTAGGAGATAAAGAACACCCGGAAGTAATCGGACTTCTGGGATTCTCTTTAGATAAGGGAATGGTAATAAGTAGTATAGAAGAGGTTGATCAGCTACCGGCGGATATGGAAAAGGTCTGTGTTGTAGCTCAGACAACCCAGGACACCTCAAAATTCACAGAGATTTCTGAGAAGATCCGGGAGAGGTTTCCTGAAGTTATAGTATTCAATACCGTATGTGATTCTACCTCAAAAAGGCAAAAAGAGGCAATCCATCTGGCAAAGAAGGTAGATGGTATGGTGGTCATCGGGGGACGAAACAGCGGTAACACCCGGAGATTAGCAGAGATATCAGAATCCACTGGCACCCAAACCCTACATGTAGAGACTGAAGAAGACATTGATCCGAAAAAGCTCACAGATTGCCATAACATAGGAGTTACAGCAGGGGCATCCACACCAAACTGGATGATAAACAGGGTAGTTGACAGGATAGAAAGTCTTCAAAAGAGGCGGAGTTCAGTCTTTTCGAGGCTCTGGTCAAATTCTCTGGGATTTCTTGTGAAGAGCAACATATATGTTGCCTTTGGTGCTGGTTGTCTCAGTTACGTTAGCTGTTTACTCCAGGGGATTACCCCAAGGCTATCCTATTTTCTTATTGCCAGTTCCTATGTATTCTCTATGCACATCCTCTATTATTTTACGGACAGGGATGCCGCGAGGTATAACGATCCTGCCAGGGCAGAGTTTTACGAAAGACATGCTGGAATCTTTGTTGCCCTTATCATACTCTCTGCATTTACCTTCCTTTTTCTCTCATTTAAGATGGGAGGAAAGGCTTTTGTTTTCCTCATAACCATCTCTCTTCTAGGATTGATATATGGCATTAAAATAATTCCCAAAAGCCTGTGGAATATCTTTCAATACAAAAAGTTAAAGGATATACCAGGCTCAAAAACTGCATTTGTAGCACTTGCGTGGGGGACTGTTATTTCAATTTTACCTGCTCTGTCCGTTAACCAAGGAATTAGTTTTTCTACTTGGATAGCCTTTTTATTTGTCGTTATCTTGGTATTTGTTCGGTCGGCTCTATTTGACATTATGGACATCCAGGGGGACAGAATCGTAGGCAAAGAGACTATCCCAATTATAATAGGAGAAAATAAGACCAGGTCCGTACTTAAGTTGTCGTTAGTAATTCTATCCATAATCCTATTATCTTCGTCTCTATCAGGCGTAATCCCATCTTTAGGTTATCTACTTCTGGCATGTGTCATCTATGCATACAGTTATACGCTTATTTACGAAAGAAAGACAATATCCCATGGTGTTTTGCTGGAAGGTATGGTGGAGAGTAATTTTGTTCTTGGATGGTTAGTTTCGTTAATCTGGTTATTTTCGTTGTCTTATAATAACCCTCCTACCCTTTCACCTTAATCTCAGCAGAGAAAAAGGATCAACCCTGGCCCCGTGCAAACGTACCCCCCAATGGAGGTGCGGACCGGTTGACCTGCCGGTGGAACCTGCAAGACCTAAAATCTCCCCTTTTTTGACCCGTTGCCCTTCATCTACATCAATTCTGGACAGATGAAAGTACATAGTATAGAGCCCCCTCCCATGATCCACAATAACTGACTCCCCGCTGAAATACAGTTCACCTGCAAATACAACAATTCCAGCATTTGAGGATCGTATCTCTTCTCCCATTTCTGCTTCCAGGTCAACTCCATTATGGCGATTCCTTGACAATTCGTTGAGAATGCGTCTTACCCCAAAGGGGCTTGTAATCTCTCCGTCTAAAGGCTTAATGAACTTCCCTCGCCAGAGCCTATCATTTCTCTCCTTTATCCATATTTCTTTTACCTTTTTCTCTTCCTCCTCCACCTGCTTTAAGGTATTATCGTCCAACTCAACCATCTCTTCCGGCAGGGTTATTCTCTGCTCGCCAAAATCCCTCCCTTTTATCCTTATACGATACCTGCCCTTTACAACTCTACCTGAACGGTTTTTTGCCGATATTACCAGTTGATATGTCCCAGGATCTGTTTCCATATCTATGCCAATTAGAGTTCGAAATAACCTACTCTTCTTTGTTTTATAAAAGGAGAGTCCTTTTTCCTGAAACTCTCCTGTGAGCGAACGAGTACCTCTGGGAACAAGCACCTTAACCACACATACATCACCCTGTGTGAACTTTTTTGGGAACCAGCTTACCTTAAAGGGAACCCCCTTCTGTTTTGCGAAAGCAGTCCCCGATAAAAGAAGGATGAAAAAGAAAATGGAAAGTACTCCCCATATAAAAAATGGATGTTGAAGCGAAAAGGGATACTTTTTCAAAAATCTATTCCACAACGTATCAATTCTCCTCTATAAGTTCCTTAATTTGACCTATTATCTCTCCCTGGTGTAATTTGACATTTATCCTGTCGCCAACCTTTAATCCCTTCACATCTTTCAAGATACTGTAATCGGGCAGAGCCCTGGTTATACTGTAACCCCTTCGGAGTATGTTCAGTGGGCTTAGTTTATCCAGCCCCTCCAGTGACCTCTCAAACCTGTGTCTTTGATTCCCCAGATAATGCCTCATATGGACATCTGTCTCTTTATTCAGTTGAAAAACAAGGTTTTTCAACTCCCCTATCCTGCTTTTCGGACTTCTGGAGATAAGGGCGTCTTTTCTTCTCTCAAACTGTTCAGCCTTTCTTCGTAACAGATTGGATGTATCGATAGACAAACGATTGAAAATATCATCAACCCTTAATCTGAAATCGTCTATTCTTCTTCTCGGATCCGATAGTCTCTTCTCAAGGAAACCCAGTTTATTACGATTGGATTCAAGAAATTGGCATACAAGATTTTCCAGTCTTCCCATCCAGTTTTTCAGGTAATTTATAAGTTCAGACTTATTGGCTACTACCAGTTCTGCAGCGGCAGACGGTGTAGGGGCACGGAGGTCTGCTACAAAATCCGAAATTGTAAAGTCTATTTCATGGCCAACCGCTGAAATCACAGGAATATCTGAGTGGTAGATTGCCCTTGCAACAATCTCTTCATTAAAAGCCCAGAGATCTTCTAGGGATCCTCCCCCTCTTCCCACAATCATCACATCAACCCCGGATATTCTGTTGAGCTCTTCTATGGCGTGGGCTATTTCGGAAGATGCCCCTTCTCCCTGAACCCGTACAGGGAAGATAAGAATCCCTGTGTTGGGAAACCGGCGGAGGATGATATTTATCATGTCTCGAACAGCAGCTCCTGAAGGAGAGGTAATCAGTCCTATCTTTCCGGGTAACAGGGGTAATGGTTTTTTATGAGAATCATCAAAAAGCCCTTCACTTTTCAGCTTCTCTTTCAGTTGTTCATAAGCCAGCTGAAGGGCGCCAACCCCTTTTGGTTCTATATAATCGATTATCAGTTGATAATCGCCCCTGGGCTCATAGACACTGACTCTACCCCTGGATATTACCTTAATGCCATCCTTTATCTCAAATCTGAGGAACCTTATATGGGATCTGAAGACCACTGTTTTGATCTGGCTGTTTTCGTCTTTGAGGGTAAAGTACAGATGTCCTGATGATGGGGACCTGAGGTTGGATACCTCGCCTTCTACCCAGACAGTTTCGAAATTGGATTCCAATTGAAGCTTTATCTTCTGGGTAAGCTCTGAAACCGTTAAAATATCCAGGTTTTTGGTCACAAAAAATATTCCTTCCTGATTTTATCAGAAACCTCTCTGGTAAGTGCGAGGGCTTTCTCTGCCAATTCCATACTGAGTGACCCGGCCCCGCAACTGGGGGTAATCAAGGATTGTTTCAACAGTCTTTTAAATTCAATCTCCTTCGCTGTCAGCCTTTCAATGCTATTTATCAATTTTGAGACTACAGAATTGCTGGTCTCCTGTGACAGAAGAGTAGGATCAAGGGTGGGAACAATACCCCAGGCAATAATGCCCCCCCTTTCGATAAATTCCTTTAACTCCTTCTCATATATAAGCAGATTATCAAAGAATCCATAAGCATCAAAGCTGAGGATATCTATATCGGTATTTAGGAGTAACGACCAATCGGTATTTTCACAGCAATGGGTAGCCGCTATCCCCCCCTCTTCGTGAATACTAACTATTACCTGTCCCAGGGATTCCTGGATATCCTCTTTTGATACACTTATAAAGAGTGAGGAACCATAACCCACCAGACCAGGCTCATCAATTGAGACTATCACCGGTACCCCAAAGGGCTTAAATTTATCGATCTGCCACTTAGCCTTCATAGCCAGACTCTTTACAATTATGTCCTTAAGGGTTGGATCGTAATAGGCATATCTCTTTGCCTTATCTGTTAAACACGTCCCCAGAGTGAATGGACCGGTAATTTGACCTTTAATGGCAAGAGGTGAAAGCGGGTTACTTTTCAATGCATCGATCAAGGCGTACAATCCTGAGGCATAGTCAGGAGAAACAGCAAATCTTTTTTCTAAATGAATTGATGAGCCTCCCTCTGTAACAGAGAGGTAGTCTTCATAAAACGCGAGTACTTCTTCTTCAAATTCCTGCCCCTCATTTAGAAAATGGGGGCTTCCCTCATTCCATACCAGCCCGGGTATGCCTTCGGTAAACTGGGTCAGCATATCCTCTTTAGGTAGTTTGGGCAGTTGAACCCATGCAGGGATATGGTGAGTATATCGAAGCATCAACTCGGTAGCCTCCCTGGCATCCGTATGAGGCATACTACCTATGGTTGTTGGCAAACAGTTGCCTGAAAATTCCATCGCTATTACTCCCCTTTCCACCCATGTTCTCCAACTAAAGGAACAAACACGCAACTGGTAAACTCTTCCCTTTTAAAATACCTTCCAACTCTTGTTATCCTGTAAAGTGTCTGGACAAACCTTGAACCAACAGGGATAACAAGCCGTCCTCCATCAGTCAATTGGTTCTGTAAAGTACCGGGAATATCAGGCGATCCGGCAGTAACTATAATACCATCAAAGGGAGATTCTTCTTCCCACCCCCTGCTCCCATCGCCAATCCTGAATTCTATATTGTTATAACCCAGATATGTAAGAACCTGTCTCGCTTTCTCAGAAAGAGATTTATGAATTTCTATGCTATATACTTCTTTTGCCAGTTCGGCAAGTATGGCTGTCTGGTAGCCAGACCCTGTCCCTACCTCTAAAACCTTTTCCTCTCCCTTTAACCCTAAACACTCAGTCATCAAGGCTACCATATATGGCTGTGATATGGTCTGCCCCTCTCCAATAGACAGAGGGCCATCGTAGTAGGCAGATGATATAAACTCCGGAGGCACAAAACTGTGTCTCGGAACTTTTCGCATTGCTTCCAAAACCCTGAGGCTGGTTATACCCCTTGTTTTTAGCTGGGTCTCAACCATCCGTTGACGTTCGGCATCGAAATCCATAGAACACCTATTCTTTGTTTTTCTAGCCAAGCCTCGCATCAAACCGTCAACTTTTTCGTTTTCTTCTTCGATTTATCAGTAAGAGCCAATCTTAGAACCTTGTCAATATTCTCCACAAAGACAAATTTCATGCCTTTTCTGAGCTGCTTATCTATTTCATCTATATCATTCTTATTTCTCTGGGGCAGTATTACTGTGTTTATTCCAGCACGTTTGGCCGCCAATACCTTCTCTTTTACACCCCCTATCGGCAGGACAGTACCACTTAAGGTTATCTCCCCTGTCATTGCTATATCATTCCTGACCGGCCTTTCAGTAAGGGTAGAGGCTATTGCTGTAGCCATAGTTATCCCTGCAGAAGGACCGTCTTTAGGGATTGCCCCTGCCGGTACATGGAGATGAAGATCATATTTTTCGAAGAACTCAGGGTCAATATTGAGTTTTTTTGCCTGAGAGCGAATATAACTCAATGCAGCCTTTGCCGACTCCTGCATAACATCCCCCATACTACCGGTAAGAGATAAGGATTTTTTCCCTGGCATCTTCATCGCTTCAACAAACAGGACATCACCCCCCGCCTCTGTCCACGCCAATCCGGTAGCTACCCCAGGATGAGATGTTCTCTTGGCAACCTCCGGGAAAACCCTTTCTGGCCCCAAGAAATCGTATAGATTTTCTGGCAAAACATTTACTGGTTTCTTATTTTTCTTTCCTATAGCTACCTGATGTGCCACCTTTCGGCAAACCCTGGCAATCTGCCTCTCAAGGTTTCTAACACCTGCCTCCCTGGTGTAGCTTGTAATAATCTTTCGTAAAGCTTCTCCGGCAAACTCAATGTTCTCAATGTTTAAACCGTGCTCTTCTAACTGCCTGGGTATAAGGTACTTTTCTGCAATACAGACCTTTTCCTCATCAGTATACCCTGCCAGCCTGAGAATCTCCATCCGGTCTCTAAGTGCCGGCTGAATAGTCTCCATTACATTCGCTGTGGTTATGAACATGGTCTTTGATAAATCAAAGGGCAGGTCTATATAATGGTCACTGAATGAGTTGTTCTGCTCCGGATCTAAAACCTCCAAAAGGGCAGAGGAAGGGTCCCCCCGAAAATCGGCACCCACCTTATCTATCTCATCCAGCATGAAAACAGGATTATTTGATTCAACCCGCCTGATGCCCTGGATTATGCGACCTGGCAGAGCACCCACATAGGTCCTGCGGTGGCCTCTAATCTCAGCTTCATCCCTTATCCCTCCCAATGACATTCGGATAAATTTTCTCCCCAATGCTCTGGCTATGGACTGACCCAAAGAGGTCTTACCCACGCCCGGAGGACCTACAAAGCAAAGGATAGGACCCTTCATGTCATCCTTCAGTTTTCTTACAGCCAGATACTCAATAATCCTTTCCTTGACTTCCCTGAGATCATAGTGGTCTGCCTCTAAAACCTCTTTAGCCTTTACCAGATCGATGTTATCCTCTGTTCCTCTGTTCCAGGGAATTTCTATAAGCCAGTCAAGATATGTCCTGATAACAGTGTACTCCGCTGATGCGGGAGGCAATCTCTCAAATCTCTTTAACTCTTTGTCTACCTCTTTAAACACATAATACGGCAGATTGGCTGCCTCTATTTTAGTTCGAATCTCATTTATTTCCGACTGCCTTTCATCTGTCTCCCCCAATTCCTGCTGAATAGCCTTCAACTGCTCTCTAAGATAGTACTCTCTCTGGGTCTTGCTCATCTCGCTTTGCACCTGAGACTGAATCTTGCCCCCTAACTCCAGGAGTTCAAGCTCCCGGTTTAATACGGATAAAACCCTGCTGAGTTTGTCCTCTACATTTTCTGCCTCCAGTATCCCCTGCCTCTCCTCTAATTTCATTCTGACCATAGTCGCTGTGAAGTATGCAAGTTTTATAGGTTCTTCAATGTTCATGACGGCAGCCTGGAGTTCGTCCGGCATGTAAGGGACCAGGTTGACCATCTTCTGGTATTGCCCGGATATGGTCCTCATCAATGCCTCCGTCCTCTCGGTAATTTCTTCCTTTTCCGGCATAACATCTATCCTGGCCTTGTAGAATGGTTCTTTCTGAATGTATTCAGTCACCCTTATCTTTGCCAAACCCTGTATGATAAGTCTCATACTACCATCGGGCATCTTTAACATCTTGTGAACAACCATAACCGACCCTATTTCATAAAGGTCTTCTTCGGATATCTCTGCTTTCCCTTTAGACCTTATGGCAATGGCGCCTACCATTCTATTCTGAGACATAGCATAATCCACAGCATCAGCTCCCCTTTTATCCGCTATGGCAAGAGGAACCAGGGTATGGGGGTAAATAACCATATCACTAACAGGGATAATGGCTAACTCATGGGGTATGTCGTAGCCCCCTGGTTTATCTATGACCTTTAGTTCTTCTGAAGCGGTTTCTTTCAATTCTGAAGCCATATTGTCCCCCCTATTCTACCTCTATTTCCAGTATCTTCTCTACTGTCTGAACATGCTCTTTTGAGATATTTATGCTCAAAAAGCCGTCCTTATACTCCGCCTTTATAGCCTCCTGCTTCACTGTTTCAGGCAGCATTATAGCCCTTTCAAATTCACTATAGTTTATCTCCACCTGGTGATATATCCTCTCCTCCCCATGAGCAGAGTCCCTTCTGACCCCTCTAATTGTCAACCTCTTCTCATAGAGATTCACTGAGAGGTCTTCTTTCTTAACCCCTGCCAGCTCCATTTTAATCACCACCGCATCCTTCGTCTCATAGACATCCGTGTACGGTTGCCATTTCTCTTGGGATAAGGATTGAAGAGGATGCTTGGGGCTAAACAAGCGATAGAAATGGTGCTCCATCTCCAAATTGATTTTTCTTATCTGATCTAACAAACTGTCGGAATGCATATTCTTATCTCTCCTTAATGGGTTGTGCTGGAAAATGCCTCAGTTGTTCTAATACCATCCTTCTTATTTCTTGGGGTTCTGGTAATCTCCCAACTATCCTTCCATTCTCTATAAGGGATTCTGTAAGTGGCTGAAAACCTCCCCCACACTCGCATCTTCCGCTTTCTTCCTCACTTTTCACTTTTAACTTTTCACTTTTAACTCTTACTGGTACAACTCTATATGAAAAACATCTGGGGCACCTAATAAGCATCTTGCTTCCGGACATCTTTCCTCTCTTTGCCAGGGGGATCCCTTCTATCTCTGTTATATCAAAAGAAAAATCTACGACAGGTGCATTAGAGATGGATGTCCCTACCCCATAGGCATTCACCAGCGGGTTAAGCTCAAAGATTGCCTTTTCATCTATGCCTCCGCTGACAAAAAGCTTCACATCACTATAACCTCTCAAGTCAAGTTCCCAACGAACCTCTCTTATAATTTCCAGGAAATTGCCCCTTCTGGAAGAAGGGGTATCAAGCCTTATGGCAAACAGGTTCTTACCCAATGCCTCTGCTACCCTCAGTGCCTCAAACTTCTCATCATTGAAGGTATCTATAAGGGAAACCCTGTTTACTTTTTTTGATATGACCTCATCAAATGCTTTGGTTGCCTCTACCGTATCTCCCATAATCAGGATAAGTGCATGGGGCATGGTACCCATAGGCTCTTTTCCTATCAGCTCAGCGCCTTTAATACAGGATACCCCATCGCATCCGCCAATAAAGGCATTCCTCTCGATCATGGGAGAGATAGCCGGGTGCATTCGTCTGGCACCAAAACTTATCAAGAGCCTGTTTCCGGCAGCATTTCGGCACCTGGCTGCTGCCGTTGCTATACCCGACGCCTGACACAGAAAACCCAATACAGAGGTCTCGTAAACCCCAAAGTCAGTATAGTCACCCTCGATTTCAAATACCGGGTCATACTCCCTGAAGAAGGTACCTTCAGCCAAACACCTCACATTAACATTCAGCCCTTCCAGCAAGGAAGCACACTCCTCCACCCCTGCCAGGACTGCCCACTGCCAATCTCCGGGCAGTTTTTTAGCAATAATCTCACCCTTAACCCTTTTATCTATACCCTTAGCCTTAAGTATCTCATAGGTTCGGGTAAAGTAGACATCTGTTACCTTACCATCCTTTATATCATGGGAAGTCACACTGTGAAACATAGTACCTCCTTCCTACTCCATCTCTGAGACCTTTGCAGAACCTTCCGAGAGCTTTGAAGAAGCCCCCTTTTCAAAGCTCTCCTGAACAGGCATTAATACATACCCCACAGATATACTGTCCTATATTGCATTCCTTCCTAAAACCCCGCAGCTTCTCAAAACAACCCAGATGATCAAAATCTTCTTGTCTCTCCTTAATAGCACTAACAGGACAGACGGGGATACATTCCCGGCAATTACCGCAATCTTGGTTCAAGGGGCTATCAGCCAATAGAGGCATGTTGGTAAGTAAGGTAACCAGCCTTACGCGGGAGCCAAATCTTGGATTAACCAACAGGTTATTCCTGCCCAGGAAGCCCAGACCTGCATGAGCAGCAATCCTCTTATGAGAAATGTGTGCCTTTTGATTATCCCAATCGATAATCTGGGAAGCTGCTATGGGCAGGACATCCCATCCTTCCTTTTGTATATGCCCGGTTAGCTTGACGGCTATCTGGTCTAGAAGGTTATTGAGCTGCCTGTAATGATGAAAGTAAAGCTGGGTAGGTCTGTCCTCTATACCCTCTATAACTCTCTTTGACAACCTCACCCCTACAGAGATGCCATAATCCAACCCTTCAATCTGCCGTGAAGGAAGGTCAATAAAACTGTCCTTTAAGTCTCTAATATCGGCAACCCCAAAAAGCGAGCCACCCAAATCCATAACCATGTTCTTCAATGTGGAATAGTTTTTCTTCTCATTTTCCATTTAATTTACCCAAGTACCATATTAGTAGGCTTTTAGGAGGTTCTCCCAATCAAGATCCTTTGGAATAGCAGGAGGTTTATTGCCTGCTATCAGGCATGATAGTTGCAGATTTGTTGGGCATTTAGAAACCCTCTATACAAAATCAATTTTTTTAAGGCTGCTAAGCAGACGTTCTTTTACACCGATAAACGTTAATCCTACAACTTCCCCGGTTTCTTCTCTATACCTAATTACTGCTCCTTCTCCTATGTCAACCCCAAGTGCTTTTTGGGGTTGTCCTATACTGATGTAAAGAACATCGGCATCTTCATCATATTCCCAGTTAAGATTCTCTTTTTTCTCAAGTATCTTTATTGCTTCCATATAGCCTCTCTCCTTTCAGATGGCTTCTTAGCACAATATGCTGTTATTACAAACCCATCTGTATTTGAAACTTCTTTGTATATGACAACCAAATACTTTGAAGTTAGCGGTGTCTTTTTGTAAAACCTAATCCCGATAAGCTCTCCAAAATCACCTTTCTGAATTAGATCGGGATCAGTAATAGTTTTTAGAACCTTCCCCTTTTCTCCATCCATTTCAGGATGCCTTCTAATTATGTGCTCCCATCTTTCAATGGTCAACCGTATAGGCACATTATTCTTCGATCTAACAATTACCATTTAAAACCTTTCTTCTACCATGCTTTATCTTACACAAATTTGATTATTTTGTCCCCTCACTTCTTATTCTTTCTAACAATTTCTCGGCTGGCTCGTCTGCTGGGAGGGAGGTCAACGAAACTGTTCTTTAAGTCTCTGATATCGGCAACCCCAAAAAGCGATCCCCCTAAATCGATAACCAAATTCTTCAATGTGGAATAGTTTTCCTTCTCATTTTCCATTTCATTTTTTACCATGTAAGAATTTTATAATCTTCATGGTTTTCTGGTAACCATGGATAGTAACCCCGCGTTGCAGTAACGCAGTTTCCCATAATCGTCGAAGGTGAATTTCCCTAAGGGCAAGCACCAAAGGGGCATAGCGTATATGTTAGACGATGCGTCGAGCTCATCTTCAAGATGAAATTCCACCACCTCCGCCTTTGTTAGTCTTTCCGCTCTTCCATCCGGTCCTTCCTTCAATCGAAATACTGTTAGGGGCATTTAATACTTTTTTCTCTATTTGGCAAATATCATTAAAAATACAAAATCTATCATCTCTAAAAATCAATCTGTCTTGTGGGATCAGGCTCTCTAATTGTACTCAACATACATCTTAACAAGCATCTATTTCTGCCAATGCCGCTGTTAATTCTTTCAAAAACCATTGCCGACTACATTTACAATCACCCTGATATTCATCCTGGTACTGCCCTGCAATAAGTTCAAGGGTTACATCTCTTCCGCATACACACTTAATTGTTATTTCGGAATTCATAATTTCTTCACCTTTCATTTATGCCGAATCGCTCTCGTTGGTCATTATGATATAATACAAAGTTCTATAATTGTTCTAATTCTTTAAAAAGCTTAAACAGAAATTTGTCTCCAAAGCTCCTAAATAGGGTCTGACTAATGTATGCCTGTTTTAAAATAAGAAGATAAAGTTGATCTTTCTGAGAAAAAATCAGAAAACATATTCTATTCGATGTTCATAGAGACACCTTTCTATAAAGCCTATGAATTTATTAAATGTATCTTCAGCAATATTAGCCCAATCTTTTTCTGAAACTGGTTGAATTTCCCAGCCGAAACCATAATTGCTATTCTGCGCAGACCAATAATATGTTCTCCCTTTATATTCAACCTTGCCACCTGCAAGCCAATCATCAAATTGGCCGCGGTAATATTGTGAATCAATCGTTATTTTCAGCATAATTTCTATCCTCTCATTTTAATGATTCCAAATTGTTCTCGTCGGTCATTATGAATTAAGGCAGAGTTGTAAAGTTCTTCTAACTCTTTATAAAGTCTAAACAGAAATTTCTCTTTAAAATTTCTAAACGGTGTCTGATTAACATATTGGTTAAACAAATCTTTCTCTTTTGTGCTCGGGCCTATAACAAAAAATTGGGTAGGGAATCTTCTTGGTATTTTTAATAGCCTATCTAGACCAGATTTTACCCTTGTTGTTTCTTCCACTTCGAAGGCGTATACCGGAAATAATCCATAATCATCCTCGTCAAACCATAAGGAATCTATTTCCCTAATTTTTGATAAATTAGGACCTCTGAAAATATCAGTGCAGTCAGATACACTGACAAAATCTCTCAATGGTTTTCCCTGAAAATTTCTAATGGTCTGATCATGCGGAGGTGCATAAGTTTCATATCCGTAAATCTTCCCCAATGTAACTAACATTCCTTGAGCAATTCCGTGATCAATTTCTGGTTTTTGAGTAAAACTCTGCGATTCGGGTTTCATTAAAACTTCTTCCAAAAGTTTGTAAATACCACTTCTTTCGGGTGGGACTGGTTTAAAAATCTTATATTGCCTTACAACTCGCCTAATAGTATCCTGCCAAGTTGGATTAGTCTTAGTTTTGGGATGACCTTCTAAGATTTTATTAATCTCAGACAAATGACCTTGTCCACCTAATTCTAATAAGGCATTTCTGACAACTTCTTTCCAAGATAATTTTTGGTTATCCATTTTATTTCCTCTATGTAAAACTCTATTTTTAAGCGAGTATAATCATTATACAAAAATGGGGATTTAATAAAAAGTGACCGTTTATTCCTTGGAATTTTTCTTTCCGGAAAATTTGTCTCATTGAATCGACGCCTTTTTAGTTAAAATTGTAAGTCCGCTCAATATACCTAAATGTGACTCCATATTTCTGTCCAATCTCTAAATCAGCGGTCCCTCTTGCTTTTTCCTGCAAGATTACTTCTTGAAGTTCTTTTTCAGTTTTGAAATTCACTTTTTGATTAGTCATTCTATCCTCTTTTTTAAAGCCCATCGTTTCGCATAAAGGGCTGGCGGATGAGCAAAGCATCAAAATGTTCTTCAGGAACAGGAAGACCATCTTCTTCTAATGCCTTGATATACCCTTGAATTGCCTCCTTGATATTGATTATAGCCTCTTCCTTTGTCTTTCCTTGACTAATACAGCCTGGAAGGCTCGGATATTCAGCTACCCAGTAACCATCCTCGCCAAGATAAATGATTATCTGCCTCATTTTCTTACCTCCATAACACTACCGCTTTGTCTATTGGTTCCAGCATATACGAAGTTTCGGTGAAGCCAAACTTAGTCCTTTGATAATTAAGTTTCTTGGAATTGCGAGGGAATGGATTTTAGGTACTCATCCAAATTGCGAGATGGTTCTTTACGGCGTTGTTCGATAATAACAGTATCTATCAAGTCCTCCAGGAATTCTTTATCATTGAGCATTTTTTCTACCACTGCCTCTCTCGCTTTTTTTGTTAATGCTCGAAACGCCGTCAAGAAGACCTCAGATGTTGCCTCTATACTATTCACATTCATTGCCTCCTGCCCCGATTGGTATATTAAAGTATAACAACTATCTGATTAATTTCAATCTTTCTTTAATTTGATAATTCCCTGCAGCTTGCTACAGGGTTTCCATAGTCATTCCTGCGAACCCCGTATCAATTACGGGGCAGGCTCTGTCAAGCACGGAATGACAGAATACAGATTAGCAATTTCAAGTTTAACAATAATCCCAGAAAACTACCTTCATGTTATAGATACCCCAACTTCTTCATATATACTGTAAGTATAGAAATAGCAGCAGGGGTAACCCCGGAGATGCGGGACGCCTGCCCCAGAGAAAGGGGTCTTATCTTAACCAATTTCTCTCTTACTTCGTTGGACAACCCTGGGATATTGCCAAAGTCAAGGTCATGGGGTATTTGTAGTTTTTCCATCTTCCTGAATTTCTCTATTTCTTCCCCCTGTCTGTCTATATAGCCCCTGTATTTAACCTGAATCTCAACCTGAAGGGCTTCGTCAGGGGACAACTCACGAATGGTCGAATCATCAAATAATTTCAAATCGTTATACAATATCTCCGGTCTCCTGAGAAGCTCTTCCAGCGTTATTACATTGTCTAAAGGACTACTTCCCAGTCTGAGGAGTTTCTCATTTGCAGTTTTGTTTGGTTTGATTTTTTTAGCCTTAAGTCGGGCTATTTCCTCTTCAATAGCCTTCACCTTTGCCTTAAGATTGCTGTAGTCTTTATTGCTTACTAACCCCAGAAGGTAGCCTTTCTCTCGCAACCTAATGTCTGCATTATCCTCTCTCAATAACAATCGGTACTCTGCCCTCGATGTAAACATTCGGTAAGGCTCATCGGTTCCTTTTGTAACCAGGTCATCTATCAGGACGCCAATATACGCCTCAGACCTGTCCAGGACAAAAGATTCCTTG
Organism: Thermodesulfobacteriota bacterium; assembly: GCA_040757775.1. Classification (NCBI taxonomy): domain Bacteria; kingdom Pseudomonadati; phylum Thermodesulfobacteriota; species Thermodesulfobacteriota bacterium. The sequence continues at coordinate 140,919 of JBFLWQ010000003.1, read as the reverse complement.
CCCTGAACATTCAGGACGGCATTGATTCCGGCAACAATACCCTGGGCAGCAGCCTCTTCATAACCGGTAGTGCCATTGATCTGTCCAGCGCAGTAAAGGTTTTTAATAGGTTTAGTTTCCAGGGTTGGCTTCAATTGGGTAGGGTCTATATAGTCATATTCAATACCATATCCAGGCCTCATTATCTCCACCTGTTCCAACCCCTCTATACTCCTGAGCATCTTCCATTGTATATCCAGAGGCAGGCTTGTAGAGAGACCATTGGGGTATATCTCCACTGTATCAATGCCATCCGGCTCCAGGAATACTTGATGCCTTGGTTTTTCAGAAAACCGCATAATCTTATCTTCAATAGATGGACAGTATCTTACACCAGTCCCTTTTATCAATCCCATATAAAGTGGAGAACGATCTAAACCGCTTCTTATTATCTCATGGGTTCTTGGATTGGTGTAGGTAATGTAGCAAGGAACCTGGGACTGCTTTATCTCCTTTGTTGAGAAGGAAAAAGGAATAGGAGGGTCATCCCCTTCCTGCGGTTTAAGCCTTCCAAAATCAATTGTCTTACAATTGAGTCGTGGTGTGGTACCAGTCTTTAATCTTCCCATTTTAAACCCTAAATCCCTCAAACTCTGAGAGAGTTTTATAGAAGGTGGATCCCCCATCCTTCCGGACGGAAAGTTCTCAAGACCTATGTGAATCAGTCCATTCAGAAATGTGCCGGTAGTAATAACAACTGTCTTTGCAACAAAATATTCATCAATATTGGTCTTAATACCACAAACAGTATGAGCCTCTGCCAATATTCTATCTACGACGGTCTGTTTAATGTCCAGATTGTCCTGATTCTCTAAAACCGTCTTCATGCGTAAACGATAAGCCTGCCTATCAGCCTGGGCACGAGATGACCTGACAGCAGGCCCTTTCCTTGTGTTTAAAACCCTGAATTGTATGCCAGTCTCATCTATATTCTTCGCCATCTCTCCACCCAGAGCATCGATCTCTTTAACCAACTGTCCCTTTGCCAGTCCACCGATGGCCGGGTTGCAGGACATCAGAGCAATAGTGTCGAGATTGATAGTAGTGAGCAGGGTTTTACACCCCATTCGTGAAGCAGCCAGTGCAGCTTCACAGCCGGCGTGTCCCCCGCCAATTACAATAACATCATATTCCTTTGGATAGGCTGGCAATATAACCCCCGACAGAATTCCCCAATCATGCCTATAGAGCTTTGAATTTTGTCATTTCGAGGAGCGACAACGACGAGAAATCTTAATGGAAATAACCCAAGTGGTATATATAGCATAAACGAAAAATGGGGTAAACAAAAATACCTTGACATCTCTTCTATAAGAAGTTAATTTTCACTTTTAAACCGCCCCCATGTCATTCCGAATCCGCCTCTGGTGGATGAGGAATCTTAACATTTTAATATTACTAACGATTAAGATTTCTCGCTTTACTCGAAATGACAAAAAAGGGGATTTTGACACAGTCCCCTGGTGGAAGGGAATAAAAGGGAGGGAAATTCTAACCGATAGAAATCACTATCTATATCCACCCTCACCCCCTGTCTGCGTGCGGACACGCACAGGCAGGCAACCCTCTCCCATCGAGGGAGAGGGAGTTTTGACTTTTTATGAGGTTGTCAACTTCTGGCATCTGAAATTTTCGACTATCTTAGGATTTCGAATATGATATCAAAAAAGGCAATACATATACCCCCTTTTATAGTGATGGATGTGATGGAGAAGGCGGCAGAGATGGAGAGAAAAGGAGAAAACATCATCCATCTTGAAGTAGGGGAACCAGACTTTGATACCCCTGCATGTGTTAAAGAGGCAGCCATTAAAGCCCTGAAGGACGGCAAGACCCACTATACCCACAGTCTGGGTCTGATTGAGCTGAGGGAGGCAATTTGCGAACATTACTTCGAGAAATACAATGTGAAAATCTCTCCGGACCAGGTTCTTGTTACCTCAGGAAGTTCACCGGCTATGCTGTTATTATTCTCTTCCCTGCTCAATCCCGGAGATGAAATAATACTCCCTAACCCTTCCTATTCCTGCTATTCTAAGCTTATAGAGTTCGTTGATGGAAAGCCCTTATGGGTAGATGTATTTGAGGAAGATGGTTTTCAATACTTACCTGAAAAGATTGTAGAAAAGATAACAAAGCGAACCAAAGGGATTATATTCAATTCCCCTTCCAACCCTACGGGAAACATACTACCTGCTGAAAGGATGAAAGAAATAGCAGGGCTGGGGCCCCTGGTTATTTCCGACGAAATCTACCACGGATTGGTCTATAAAGACAGAGAACATACTATACTGGAATTTACAGATACTGCCTTTGTATTCAATGGTTTTTCAAAACTCTACGCAATGACCGGATGGAGGCTGGGATATGCTATCGTCCCGGATGAATTTATTCGTCCCCTGCAAAAGATCCATCAAAACTTCTTCATTTCTGCCAATGCCTTTGTCCAGTGGGCAGGAATTGCTGCCCTCAAGGAAACTAAAGAGGAAGTGGCAAAGATGAAAAAGGTATACGATGAAAGAAGGAAATTTATGATTTCGAAGCTTAAGGAGATAGGCTTTGGAATTACCATTGAACCAACCGGTGCCTTTTATGTACTTGCCAATGCCAGAAAGTTTTCAGGAGACTCTTATAGACTTGCCTTTGACATCCTGGAAAATGCAAAGGTTGGGGTAACACCCGGTATCGATTTTGGGAGTAACGGTGAGGGATATATCCGCTTCTCCTATGCCAATTCATTAGAAAACATAAGCAAAGCTATGGATAGAATAGCAGATTATTTGAAGGTTTGAGCATTATGAAAATAACCTCTGCAGAGTTTGTAAAGAGTGCATGGATGCCTTCTGATTACCCCAAAGACTCCTTGCCGGAAGTGGTCTTTGCGGGCAGGTCAAATGTTGGAAAGTCATCACTAATAAATATCTTAGTAAACAGAAAAAACCTGGTCAAGACCAGTTCCACCCCGGGCAAGACCCAATCTATAAATTTTTTCAATATCAACAATGGGATCACGTTTGTTGACCTGCCTGGTTATGGTTATGCCAAGGCTCCATTGAAGTTGAGAAAGAGATGGAAACCTTTAGTAGAGGGCTATTTAAAGACGGGAAAAGCTATAAAGCTGGTGCTGCTTATCCTTGATGTAAGAAGGATACCATGCCGGGAAGATATTGAACTTATAGAGTGGTTTGATTTTTATCAGATCCCGAGAGTAATAGTATTAAATAAAACAGACAAGTTATCCAGGGCAAAATTGAAGAAACAGATCGAACTCATTAAAGAGTCTCTTCCGTTAAAGAACAACAATCCTATCCTATTTTCAGCTGTTACCAAAGAAGGGAAAGAAGAAATATGGAAACAAATTCTTTGCAGGGTTGAATAGAAGTTATTGTGTTTGCATTCGTTAAAGAGAGGCTAATTTTTATGAAAAGAAAATTATTTAAATCAAAATTGCAAACCGCTCTGATTATTTTCTCAATCTTTATCTTCCCATCTCTGTCTCTCTCTGAAACATCGGTAAATGTTAATCTGGACAGTTGGGTGTACCCCGCATTGGAAAGGCTGACATTGGTCGGGTTAACAGAAAGTGATTTAATGAACACCAAACCCCTCACCCGAATAGAAGCAGCAAGATTAACCGGTGAGGCAATGCGTTTAATAGCAGAAAAAAAGCTTAAAGATGAAACGGACAGGTTAACCCTCTATTTTTTAGAACGGCTTAAAAGAGAACTAAAGGATGAGTTAATCAGCCTTGGGATAATTGAGGGTACCAGGTTTGATACCTTTATAAAACCTCTAGAGGAACTAAGAGTAAAATACAATTTGCTTGATGGAAACTACACTCTTTATAACAATGATGGGATTCGATATGGTGACGATCATAATCTCTCCTTAGATTTCTCAGGATATGGCAAATTATCTGAAAGTTTATCTCTGTATTACCAGCCCATATTTGAATACAACCAAAACTTAGACAATGAAACAAGAAATGAGTTTGACCTGGAAAAAGGCTACGTAAAACTTACAAAAAACAACTTAGAGTTTGAGCTGGGACGGGATTCTCTCTGGTGGGGACCCGGGTACCACGGTTCTCTGCTTATGACCAATAACGCCAAGCCCTTTGATATGCTGAAAATTTCTAATCCTCAACCAATTCTATTGCCCTGGTTTTTCAGATACATGGGACCTTTCAAGGTAACCTGGTTTCTGACAAGACTGGAAGAAGACAGAACAATTCCTGAACCTTATCTTACAGGACTTAGATTAGATTTTAAGCCAATCCCTACGGTTGAACTGGGTATTTCAAGGGTGGTTATGTTTGGTGGAGAAGGTAGAGAGAGGCTTGAATTTTTCGATTATATATCAATGTTTCTTGCTAACCAGGAAAATAAATCCGATTCTGGCAAGAATAATAACCAGATCGCATCTATCGATTTCTCTGTAAGGATCCCCCATATTGACAGATTTGTACCAATCTCCAGGTCTATTATTATCTATGGAGAAATTGGAGGAGAAGATGAAGCCGGATGGCTTTTTAGCGGCACTGGTTATCTCACAGGAATTTTACTCCAGGATATCTTCTTGAAAGAAGGGACAACCCTTCGAATTGAATATGCAAACAACGATATCGGCAATACCCCGAACCTATGGTATAATCATAATATTTACAAGACCGGTTACACTTATAAAAATTCAGTAATAGGCCACCATATGGGAAGTGATGCACAGGATATTTTTATCAGGGGTACCAGTTATTTGAACAACGATTTATCAATAGGAATCGATATTGACATAGAAAAGAGAGGAAATAGCAACGCGTATCCAGAGGAGCACTACCAGGTGGGGATCGACCTGTCCTATAACATTACTGATATGGTTGAATTTAAGGGAAGATACGGCTTTGAGAGGATAGAGAATTTTGGATTTGTAAATGATGAAACAAAAAACCACCATATAATGGGCTTTGAGGTTCTATTTCGATTTTAAATTAAGATTATAAGGATTCAAGTCCGCCAAAGGCGGAAAGTATTCTAGTGGTTAAGTTCCGTTCACTTGAACCCTTGAATCCTCGAATCCTTCTTAACAACTAAATGGAAAAAGAATCTAAAATATAAACTTACGGAGTGAAAAACATGAAATACGTATTTCTAAAGAGGGTAGCGTTACTTACTTCCCTACTTTTTGCCGGTATTTTAATGGTTGGCTATGGAATCTCAACAGGGGAGGGAAGTGACAGGGATAAGGAGCAGGCATTGAGGTATTATTTAGGAAGTCGTATTGGTGGACAATTGGGCAGCGGATTAACATCTGCTGAAGAGAGAGCAAGCGGAGGAATTAAAGGGCTTAAAGAGGGAAAAGAGGGGGCAGATACTCTATCAAAGAAAGATATAGGAATTAACTACAGTTTTACTAACAGCCTAACAGTTAAACCTGGGGTAAAAAGCCTCCACCTCAATTGGATCCCTCTTGAAGGTCAGGATGTAACCTACAGTGTGATGTGGGGGCTTCAGTCTGGCAATTACACAGATCAAAAAGACGCAGGAAACCTCAACTCTTATACTATCACCGGTCTGGATCCAGATAAGACATATTATATTGTAGTCGTAGCCTCAAAAAAAGCTACTGTTAAAGAGGATGCTGAAGCCGGGGGGATCATGACCATCGAAGTGGCAGCCCGTCCGTTGAAAGATACCCTATCCCATATAGAAAAAGAGTTTCAGGAAAGACTCAAGAGGGAACTGACAACAAAGATAGAACGGGGGCTAAATGAGGAAATCAGAAGGGAGATAAGAGAAAAACTGGACGAGGAAATTAGAAAGTTAGAAAAGAAGACTCCAAGAGATATAACAAAAGAGGATATAAAGGAGCTTGAAGAAAAGATAACAAAAGAAACAACGGAAAAGAACAAAAAGAAGATGGAGGAAAGGATCGAAAAAGAATTAGAGGAAAATGTCATCAAACAATTCGGATATGACACATTCTCCTCTATAGTCTCCAGTTTTGTCCCTTTTCAGGGGTTCCCTGCCCCACCTGATTACATCATAGGGCCGGGAGATAACTTCACTATCTATCTCTGGGGCGGAATAAATGAGGAGATTCCTGTAATAGTCGACCGTACTGGGAAGATCAATCTTCCTTTCGTAGGCAGCCTCAGTGTGTCCGGGCTCAGGTTTTCAGAACTTAAGGACTTTCTTTTAAAGCAGTTTTCTAGATATGATAACCTCATCTCGCTCAATGTAACCATGGATCAACTAAAGAGTATCCAGATCTTTATTACTGGAGATGTCCAATTTCCAGGCAGTTATCAGGTAGGTTCCCTGTCTACTCTTTACAATTCACTCCTTGCTTCCGGAGGGCCAACTAAGAAGGGAAGCTTGAGGAATATCCAGTTGATAAGGAATGGCAAAGTAATTTCTTCTATTGATCTGTATGAATTCCTTTTAAAAGGCAAACAGGGCAAAGATATCAAATTGCAACCCGGGGATACTATATTCGTACCCAAGATAGGGCATGTAGTTGGAATAACCGGAGAAGTTAAGGAACCTGCCATATATGAGATCAAAGAAGATATGCTCTCATTAAAAAAGCTTCTTGAGCTCGCAGGAGGTTTATCAGGAACTACTTATCTGAACAGGGTCCAGATTGAGAGGGTTATTCCTCACCAGGAACCTGTAGCTATGGAACTCGATATATCTGACCCCAAAGGTGAGGCTATCCTTACACCATTGAAAGACAGAGACCTAATTAAAATATTTCCAATATTCATGGAGGTTAAGAATATAGTACACCTGGAAGGACATGTGAAGAGGCCTGGCAGATATGAGCTAAAACCCGGAATGAGGCTCAGTGATCTCGTTCCTTCTTATGACGTACTGCTTCCAAAACCATTCCTCGGGTATGGAGAAATAACAAGACTGGTTCCTCCTGATTACCATTCGGAAGTCGTATCCTTTAACCTGGGAAAACTCTTAAAGGGAGATCTAAAAGAAGACATTGAAATAAAAAACCGGGACAGGGTAGTACTTTTCTCTGAAGAACAGATGAAAGAATTACCAAAGGTGTATATAAATGGAGAGGTAGGGTATCCCAGGGATTATAAGCTGATTAAGAATATGAGAGTTATGGACCTCATATATGTTGCCGGTAACCTGAAGAGAGAGGCGTATCTGCCCAAGGCAGAGATCACCCGTATTATAAAGGACAAAGATGGTACCAGAGCAAAACAGATATATATCAGTCTTGAAGAGGCACTGAAGGACAATCCTGACCACAATATACTGCTTCAGGAAGATGATACGCTCTTTGTGAGAAGTATCCCAGATTGGGACATAAAAAAGATTGCAGCAATCAAAGGAAAGGTGATGTTCCCAGGAGATTACAATATACAAGAAGGTGATAGATTGAGCGACCTTATCCGAAGGGCAGGTGGTTATACAAGAGATGCCTTTATTGAAGGGGCATATCTCATAAAAGAGTCGGCAAGAAAAGAACAGCAGATGAGGTTCGATGAGTTTGTAAAGGATCTGGAGTTGAGATTAAACATAGAGAGTTCAAAAGCAGCCCAGTTAGCAACATCCGGAGAGACAGCCTCCATCCAGAAACAGTCTTTAGAGGTGAGGCGTATGTTCATCGAGAAGCTTAAGGAAGTGAAGGTTGAAGGCAAAGTAACTATAAATCTGAAACCCCTCAAAGAGTTAGAAGGGTCGCAGGATGATGTTATGCTGGAGGTTGGAGATACCCTTAAAATACCCAGCAGACCTACTATAGTTAATGTTATTGGGAGGGTTTATAACCAGACATCCATAAGCTTTAGAGAAAATGCTAATGTCAAATACTACCTGTCAAAAGTGGGTGGAATAACCAAAGATGCGGATAAGGAAAGCATTTACATAGTTAGATACAATGGTACAGTAGTAAGCCAATCAGAAGCCAAAAAAGGGGGGCTTCTGTGGAAGAGCAATGAGAATAGATGGGTATTTGGAGGCGGAGATTTTTTGTCCGCCAAGATAATGCCAGGGGATACAATAATTGTCCCGGCTACGGTTGAAGCAAAGATAAGTCCCCTCTTATACACCAGGGACATCACCCAGATTCTCTCCCAGACGCTCTTATCTATAGCTGCGCTCGCTGCTATATTTTAGCAGAGTGTTTCGCCAATGAACCTCCCCGCAGCAAGCTGAGGGGTATTCAAACATATTATAAATTTTCGCTATTCTGTATTCTGTCATTCCGTTCTTGGAGACTGTGTCACAATGTCATTGCGAAGGAGTGAAACGACTGAAGCAATCTTATATGTCATTGATTATACAATGATTGCCACACTCCCTTCGGTTGTTCGCAATGACAAAAAGAGCATTACGACACAGTCTCTTGATACGGAATCCAGTCTTTTAGTTTTCTGGATTCCTGCTTTCGCAGGAATGACTATTGAACCCATGTAGCAAGCTACAGGGAATTATCAAGTTAAAGGTCGGAATACCAACTGAGTCAATCATAGGGTTTAAATGAATAAAAACATAGCCGTTATAGGATGTGGTTATTGGGGCAAAAACCTGGTGAGGAACTTTGCAGAACTGGATGCTCTCCATACCATCTGTGACACAGATACTGGAAAATTGGAGGAATGGAGGAGTGAAGGAGTTGATACCGACACGGATCACCGACACACGACTCACGACTCACCAACACTGACCACCGATTTCGAAAAAGTACTGCTAAACGATCAGATAAAGGGTATAGTACTATCCACCCCAGCGGAATCTCATTACTTAATGACAAAAAGGGCTCTTTTGGCAGGGAAGGATGTCTTTGTGGAAAAACCTCTTGCTTTAAATACCGTTGAAGGGAGAGAGCTTGTTAAATTAGCGGAAGAAAAAGGCCGTATCCTGATGGTTGGACACCTCCTGGAGTATCACCCTGGTATTATAAAACTCAAAGAACTGATAGATACCGGTAAATTAGGAAAGATCAATTATATATACTCAAACAGGCTTAACCTGGGGAAATTTCGGACAGAAGAAAACATCCTCTGGAGCTTTGCACCTCATGATATCTCTGTTATTCTATTACTCCTTGGTGAAACACCCCAAATAATATCTGCCCATGGTGGAAACTATCTTCATCAAGAGATCGCCGATGTTACAATCACCACCATGTCCTTTGCAAGTGGCGTACAATCCCATATCTTCGTTAGCTGGTTACACCCTTATAAAGAACAGAAGCTAATCGTAGTTGGTGATAGAAAAATGGCTCTGTTTGATGACGTATCTGAAAAAGAGAAGCTCTTACTTTACAGTCATAAGATTGACTGGATTGGCAGGGTTCCTATCCCTCGTAAAGAGCATGCAGAGGTAGTAGAATTTGAGATGACCGAGCCGCTCCGAATAGAATGTCAACATTTCCTTGACTGCATGGCATCCCGTCAAAAGCCCAAGACCGATGGGGAAAACGGCATGCGTGTGCTTAAAGTACTTGAGCGCTGTCAGGAGTCTTTAGAACAGGGTGGAAAACAACTCACGATTCACGATTCATACCGCACAGATATTGTGCGGGATTCACGGTTCTTCGCCCATGAGACTGCCTGTATTGATGAACCATGTGAGATAGGCCAAGGAACAAAGATATGGCACTTTTCTCATATTATGAAAGACTCAAAGATCGGGAGAAACTGCAATATCGGGCAAAATGTGGTAATCTCTCCCGGGGTAACAATGGGAAACAACGTAAAGATACAGAATAACGTCTCTATTTACGAAGGGGTTATCCTGGAGGATGATGTCTTCTGTGGGCCATCCATGGTCTTTACCAATATACTTACACCCCGCTCAGAGGTGCCAAGGAATACTAAAGAGCATTTCCTCCCTACACTGGCCAAGAAAGGCGCTACTATTGGCGCTAATGCCACTATTATTTGCGGCAATACCATAGGCAGATATGCACTTATTGGAGCAGGGGCTGTAGTTACCAAGAATGTTCCAGATTACGCAATAGTCACAGGAAACCCTGCCAGGATCAAAGGTTGGGCATGTGAGTGTGGAATAAGGCTTAATTTCATTAATTCTGTGGCGGTATGTTCAAGCTGTAATAAACAATATAGGAAAAGGGGGTTGAATCTCCTGAAAATGACATAGTTACGTGTGAACGTTTAAACGTTTAAACGTGTGAACATTGAGTCCTCTGGAAAGACATTTCTCGAAATTATGGTTTTCGCTTTTTCAGAGGTCTTATATTTTCTTCTTGACAGTGTGGGAGTTTGCTCTATAATGTTCAAAATTTGAACAACAGGAAGGGCTCTATGGAGAAGAAAGAAATAAATACATTAAAGATCCTTCAGGAGATTGAGAATGATAATACCTTAACTCAAAGAGACCTGTCAAAAAAATTAAACATTTCTCTCGGACTTGTTAACATATTCATAAAACGACTTGTACAAAAAGGATATTTCAAGATAACAACTATTCCCCCAAACCGCGTAAAATACTTGTTAACTCCAAAGGGAATAGCCGAAAAGTCAAGACTCGCGTTTGAGTACTTGCAGTATTCTTTAGGATTTTATAACGAAATAAAGACTCTATTGCTTAATATCTACAGGGAACTTGAGAGATCCCAGGTTAAAAGTATAGTCTTTTATGGTGTTGGAGAGGTTGCTGAATTGGCATATCTCTTTTTACAACAGACAAATATTGAACTGGCTGCTGTTGTGGACAATACTCAGGAAGGTAAAAAATTTTTTAGCTTTAATATATTGAAAACTGAAAATCTGTATGAATCTAACATTGATTACATCTTACTGACAACCGTGGATGGACACAATGAAGCGATAGATGAAATATTAAAGTATGGAATCAATAAAAACAGGATTATAAAAATAAAATAGGCATTTTAAATGGTTACAATGAATTCGATATACCCTGCAGACCTTATAGAGTGGTATGCTGTTTATACTCGAAGCCGCCACGAAGAAAAGGTCTATACTATGCTAAAAAACAAATATTTCGAGGTGTTTCTACCAAAGGCAGAAACCTGGAGCCGTAGGAAAGACCGGCGAAAGAAGATTTGGGTACCATTATTTCCGGGATACATTTTTGTGCAAAGCCAGCTTGACAATTATAGTCATCACGATATTCTTAAAACAGTTGGAGTAGTCAGAATAATAGGTATAAAGGGCCGCCCCAGGCCCATCCCTGAGGAAGAGATTATCTCTCTCAAACTCATGGTAAATAGTGGCTTACCCGTATTCCCTCATAACTATATAAAAACCGGGGATAAGGTTACGGTCATTGATGGTCCATTGGAGGGAGTAGTAGGCACCATTTTGAAACCTAAGTCAAAGAAAGATAAGTTAGTTGTTTCCATTCCTTTACTCCAACGTTCAATTGCCGTAGAGATGCATGAATGGGCTGTTCAAAAGATCAGCTCTTAAGATTTATCTTCACATTAATTCATTGATGTGAAGATAAATTAACATAACTTATTGTAAATATTGAACTTTTATGGTTTTATTCCATGTAACTCAGAGGGCGGAGCTGTATAAAAATAGGGAGAGCTTTGAATTTTGTCATTTCGATGAGCGATAGCGACGAGAAATCTTAATAGCTTTAATCTGTTCAAGATTTCTCCCTTCGGTCGAAATGACACTGTTGGCAGTTTTTCAAATCTCATAAGAGGCAGAGATTAATGGAACGTCTGGATGAGCTGGAGAGCAAAAGTATCTATATCATCAGGGAAGCTTACTACTATTTTAAAGATACAGGAGTGCTCTGGTCCATCGGGAAAGATTCAACTGTCTTACTCTGGATCTGCCGTAAGGCATTTTTCGACAGGATCTCCCTTCCTATTATACATATCGATACGGGCTATAAATTCTCTCAGATTTATTCCTTCAGGGATAAGTACTCGAGTGAATGGGAATTAAACCTAAGAATAGTAAGAAATGAGGAAGCTATTCGTAAAGGTATAGGTCCTCATAATAACGACAAATTGAAATGTTGCAGCGAGCTTAAGACCAATGCTTTAAGGAAGCTAATCAACAAAGAAGGTTACAAGGCAATTCTCCTTGGCATCAGAAGGGATGAACACGGAATTAGGGCAAAAGAGAGGTATTTCTCTCCCAGAGACCTTCAATTCGCATGGGACTATAATAATCAACCTCCAGAATTGTGGGATCAATACAAATCTGAATCGGAGGACCATACGCATATCAGGGTCCACCCCCTCTTACATTGGACTGAATTAGATATATGGAACTACATCAAAAGGGAAAATATACCTTTTATTGAACTTTACAGGTCAGTCAATGGTAAAAGATACAGGAGCATTGGCTGCCACACCTGTTGTGAACCAATAGATTCTGATGCAAAGGATATAGACTCTATCATCGCTGAGTTGCATGCTGCAAAAACACAAGAGAGAGCAGGAAGGACCCAGGACAAAGAAGAAGCTTACATGATGCAGAAGCTAAGAGCCCTGGGGTATATGTAGCAATTGAAGAGTAGAGGAGTTGAAACCACTCTTCCCATTGCCATCGTTGGCCATATTGATCATGGCAAGTCAACCCTTATTGGAAGATTACTCTATGATACCAACTCGCTACCCTCAGACATTATGGAAGAGATCGATCAAGGTATTAAAGAAGCATGCAAACCAATAGAATTTGCTTACTTAATGGATCATTTAGAGGAAGAGAAATCAGAAGGGAAAACCATTGAGACCACCCAGTCTTTCTTCAGAACAGGCAAAAGAAACTATGTTATTATTGACACGCCAGGACACGGGGAATTCATCAAGAACATGATTACCGGAATATCCCAGGCAGAAGCAGCAATTCTTACTGTGTCAGCTTTAGACGGAATAGAGGAACAAACCAGGAGGCATGCCTATATACTGGGAATGTTAAGTATAAAACAGGTTATCCTGGCAATTAACAAGATGGATCTGGTCAATTACAGTCAGAACCGTTTTGAAGAATTAAAATGTAAGGTATCAAGCTTTCTTAACTCTTTGGAGATAAAACCTAACTATGCCATCCCGATTTCGGCAAGGCTGGGAGACAATATCGCAAGGGCTTCAGTAAATATGAGATGGCACAATGGACCTACAGTCTTTGCGGCACTTGACAAGCTAGAAACCAAAGAAGATCCTGTTGGAAAGCCTTTGAGATTCCCGATTCAGGACACCTATATTTCCGATCAAAATAAGATCCTGGCAGGCAGGATCTTATCGGGTAAGGTACAAAAGGGAGACGAGGTTATAATCTTACCCAGTAAGGCAAGAACAAGGATAGAATCCATCAAGGTATATCAGGCCACGAAAGATGTTGCCAGGGCAGGAGAGAGTATTGGAGTTATCCTTCAAGATGAGTTTAACCTGAGAAGAGGAGAAGTAATTTGCCATCCCCAATATTCCCCTGAAATAAAGACAAAAATAAATGCCAACATCTTCTGGATATCGTCTGAGCCGCTTTATACCGAGAATCAATTGGCTATCAGGTGTGCTACCGCGGAGGAGCAATGCCACATAGAAAGCATTGAAACAAGAATAAACTCCTCAACCCTGGAGATAATAGAAAGCAACAGTAACATCCTGATGGAAACTGAGGTTGGCAAGGTTACAATCTCCATTGACAATCCTATGGTCTTTGAAGACTTTAATAAGACCGAGGAATTGGGCAGATTCGTTCTGACCCGACATGGAGAGGTTTGTGCCGGAGGGATTATTGCCGATGACTTTTCTCTGCCCTAACAAGCGCACAATCATTATTGGTATGGATGGCGTCCCTTATTCTCTGATAAAGGATTTATCATCAAGGGGCGTTATGCCCAATATGCGGGGGTTAATTGAAGAGGGTATCTTCCGGCAGATGGAGTCCTCAATACCAGACATCTCCTCTGTGGCATGGAGTTCCATAATAACCGGCAAGAACCCAGGAGAACACGGAATATATGGTTTCACAGACCTGGTGCCCGGGACTTACAGTCTTTATTTCCCTAATTTTACAAATTTACATGGGATACCTTTCTGGAATTACAGGAATGGTAGAAAATCTATTATCATCAATGTGCCTTCGACATATCCAGCCAGTCAACTCAATGGGATTTTAATTTCTGGCTTTGTAGCCCCTGATTTGGAAAAGGCTGTGTACCCTCCCTCATTGGTCAATGAGATTAAAAGGCTTAATTACCATATCGACGTGGATTCTGAAAAAGGCCATCAATCACTGGAATTGTTTATTGATGATTTAAACAGAACCCTCGATGCCAGAATTCGGACATACCGTTATCTATGGGATAAGGAGGACTGGGGGCTTTTCATGCTGGTTTTTACGGGTACGGATAGACTTGGACACTTTTTATGGGAGGCTTATGAAGACAATACCCATCCATACCATAATACCTTTCTCCGATATTTTAATACTATCGACGAAGCGATTGGAGAGATTGTATGGAGAACACGCCCTGAGGACTCATTAATTATCCTTTCTGATCATGGTTTCGAAAGGATGAAGAAATCCATCTATATAAATTACTATTTAAGAAAAACTGGCTTTCTGAAGCTAAAAAAAACTCCTGACAGTAGTTATGATGATATAGATCAAGGGACTCGGGCATTTGCCCTTGAACCAAATAGGATTTATGTAAACAAGGCTACAAAGTATCCAAGGGGCAGCGTAAAAGAAAAGGACAAAGATATTATCATTAGTGATTTAACCGATGCCTTCAATGCCCTTGAGGTTGAAGGTGAGAAAGTGATAAAACAGGTATATAGAAGAGAGGAGATATACACAGGCTCCCTTCTCGACCGAGCCCCGGATCTGGTATTAATTCCTAATAGAGGGTTTGATCTAAAGGCCCGGCTACAGGCTGAAGCGCTTACAGAAACTACCATCTTTACCGGGAAACATACACAGAATGATGCCTTCTTAATTGTCAAAGGCTCTGAGGGTTATTATATCCCTGAAAATCCAAGCGTTTTTGATGTGTTTGGCATTATGGAGGGTCTTGGGTAGATTATCTTCAAGAAAACAAGAAAGAGGTATTACTATGGCCAAAAATGAAGACGATTATTTTGGCATTCTCTTAAGATATTTGAGAATCCTTAATAGAAGGAAAATCTATATTATCATCTGTATACTGGCTTTTTCCATTGGAGCTGTATTTTACGCCAAGAAACTTCCCAATATCTACAGGGCATCTACAACTATAATACTGCCCAGTGGCTCAGCCCCTCAAATGACTGGGCTTTCGCAAGCACTGGGTAATCTTGCGGGAACTCAGATGCCTGCTTTAGGCATCAGGCCGGCTGGCGGACCCGGCCAGAATCTCATTACTATACTGAAAAGCAGGGTAGTAGCAGAAGATGTAGTCAGACACTTTAATCTGGCCAAAGGAGAACCGGTTGAGAAGGCTGCCCTGTCTATCAAAG
Organism: Thermodesulfobacteriota bacterium; assembly: GCA_040757775.1. NCBI lineage: Bacteria > Pseudomonadati > Thermodesulfobacteriota > Thermodesulfobacteriota bacterium. Next base: position 125,463 of record JBFLWQ010000003.1, on the reverse strand, counting down.
GGTCTGTCAATGCCGCTGATTCTGAGGGAACGATTGTCGTAACATACGAGTCAGCCAACCCCAAAAAGGCAGCTGACATAGCCAATTATTATCCGGTGGCTTTAAGGAATTATTTGGAAAAAAATTTCAAAACGTACAGAGACGGTTTAAGAGAAAAGATCAAAAGAAGCGAGGCATTACTCCGTGACAATACAATAAGGTTTGAAAATTATAAAAGGCAATTCTCAAATGTACTGGCACTAGAGGCAGTCCGCCAATCCTCTATCCAGCAGTATGATTTAGCCAAACTTGAAGAAGATACATATTCCAACTTCACGGTATTGGATAGTGCCCTTATACCTGAAGTACCTGTAGGACCCCAGAGGAGAAAAATAGCCTTAACATGGGCACTGATTGGTCTCACCATCGGTATATTATTGGCTTTCGCTCTGGAAGCTCTGGATAAAAGAATCTACGAAATGGAAGCTATAGATAAGATAGGTATGCCCATCTCAGGCACCTTAACCCTAAACTGGAGAGGGAGGAAAAACCTTGCTGAAACAATGTATATTTCAGAAGAAGAAAAAATAATAAGAAAAAACATAGAAAGCTCCTTTATGGTCAATGATGATACATGCCCACGAAAGATAGTCTTCAGTAGTATGGATGAGAATCCTGAGAAAACCATCTTGATCTGTAAAATCGGAAAGGCATTATCCGAAATAGGCAGAAAGGTTTTAGTGATTAACTACAATACTGACAATCAGAAGATATATGAGGAGATACATAAAAAGTTAATGGCTAATCCTTCTAATACCATTAATCTAAAAAGTACGTCTGAAAAAAATCTGGGTTCAGGAGATTTTTCCAAATACGATTATGTACTGGCAGATGCCCCACATGGCGTAATGTCTCCTTTCATATTTGATCTGGTGGAGTGGGCAGATATTACTTTTCCTGTGGTTAAAATAGGCAACACATATATAAAAGAATTGGCTCTTCATAAGGAGAGTTTAGAGAAGATTACGGACCACCAAGCGAAAGCAATTGTGATCATCCCTCCCACTTCTTCTCCGTTACTCCGCATAAAAAAGATACTATCTCACAGGATCACCTAGTGGGTTGAAAGGGAACGACGTTTGAACGCCTTGAAAAAATTACCGAAAATACTAATCCTTGAGAAATTAAATCTTTTCAGTTTTGTGTTTCTGGTCATAACAAAATTTAGATTTCGAACAGTATATTATATTGAAAAAAATAATAGGAACAATAGGCTGCCTAGGTTGATAACAACAACATTTAACCTGAAAGGATTGTCCTATTCTGATTTCCCTGCTTTATATTTCGAAATAATCGAGTCGGCAGTTCAATGGACAGAAAGGTATTTTACAGAAAATAACGTTAGGCTAGCAAAATGCCTTATAAAATTTGGTGAAGACGAAAGATATATCCATCCTGTAAAAAAAATGGCAGCTGATTACTTCTTCAAAATATTAAAGGTTTATTTTTTTGCAAGGGAGATTGGGAAAAGAAACCCTGATTGTAAAGTTAAAATTGTTCCTTCCTCAAACGTGTTTCTCTCAAAATATGTTCATGAGCTGTATGCTGGAAGTAATGTTAGTCTTGTGAAGCCATCTTTATGGGCACATTATATTACCGAAACAATCAAAAGAATGGTTATGATTGTTATAGCAACTGTTTTCCCATTTCTGCTTTTTGTTAAGAAATTGATCTCCAACAATGTCATTCTTTCCCAGAAAGAAAAACCTATAGAAAGAGAGATATTCTTCGAACATCGGTTTGGATTCCTGGAAAAAAGGGTATGGAGTGATTTCTTATATTTTAAAAATGGTGTGTTCAGAATCGATCAGGCGATACATGCCAGTTCATTTGAACGATTTAACCAGGAAAAAAAAGATTACTTAGAAGACAACGGAGGTATCCTCCTAGATCATAGTGAAATAAAAATGGATTTGAAATATTTTACCAATTTCCTGAATAGATACTATAAGTTATTGTTACCAACCTTTATATTCAATCTTTTTCAAAAAGAAAGCAATTCAATGATTGCTCTATGGATTACAATGATTGTTCCAAACATTATTAAGGCAGAGTTACTATTGCAATACATCACAGTAAAGGTCATTGTTTTCAGAACTGATTACCCGTTATTTTACCACGTCCTGACAATCGTTGCTAACAAGAAGGATATCAAAACCGTTTCCATGTGCCATGGCGATATTATCACACTTGGACCGCAACTATACGGGGATGTATTCGATTATTTCTTTATGTGGGGAGACTTTTATATAAAGAAACATGGGCCGTTTATGAAAGGAATTAGAAATATACCTATAGTGGGACCCCCGAATACAGATCATATTTACTTAAACATGGCAAAAAAAAATGAATTTGATTGGACCAAGGAAATAAAAGATAAAGGAAGAAAGATAATTGCAGTATTCGCAACTTCATTTTTTAGCAAGGATAGTCACCCTACCAAGATTAAGGCTCTTCTTTTACTTTTTTACAGGGTAGTATTTGACTGGACAAAAGGACGAGATGATATATTTCCCAAGACTCTCCTCTTGCATTTTTACAGGGTAGTATTTGACTGGGCAAAAGGGCGAGATGATATATTTCTTTTTGTTAAGCCAAAGGGCACTAATCATGAATTTAAACATCCGGAGTTCCAGGACTTATTACTGTCTTTTCCATCTGACCGGATATTAATAGACCCAGCTATGGACCCATATGATCTTCTTTCAGTAATTGATTGGTGTATCTGTACTAATTCAAGCAGTCTGGGCGGTGAAGCCCTGATAGCAGGCATACCTGTCACTTATTACGATTTACGTCAATTGGGGGAATATCACATTTATAGAAAATACTATCATCGGTTAGTCGCCAGAAACCAGGAAGAACTCGTAGCATACTTGAACTATGGATTAGAAAACGGCTTCCCTGAAAAGGTAATCAAAGAAATAAGAAGAAATCATTATGCAGGACCTGAATTCGATGGAAACTGTTTTGTTAGAATCAAAAAAATATTTAGCGAATTGTTGGAGACAAGTAACGGGACCTTTGCACAATATATTGAAGGTTTTAAGGATTTCCCTCATACTGTTTCGATTGAATCTAGATAAAAGGCAGGGTATATAAAACTTCAGATTTAACGTTAAGGGGATAAAAAATGAATATTTTATTAACAGGGATCGATGGTTATATGGGATGGCCTACGGCACTAAAATTATCAAAGGAATTTCCAGAGGCGAGGATAATAGGAGTTGATAATATGGGCAGGCAACGATGGGTAGAAGAATCTGGTTCCATATCTGCCATACCCGTTTTGAATATGGAAGAAAGGCTCACCATAGCCAGGGAATTTGGTTTTTCAAATATCAGTTTTATAGAGGGTGATCTTACCGATAGAGATTTCGTCAAGCAGCTTATTGAGATGTATAAATTTGATGCTGTTCTTCATCTTGCAGCGCAGCCTTCCGCTCCTTACTCACAGATAAATGGAGAACGCGCTAATTTTACCCAGTTTAATAACAACCAATCCACAAGAAATCTCCTTTGGGCTATTAAAGAAAACAATTTAGAGAAGAGTTGTCATTTTATCGAAACAACAACTATGGGAGTCTATGGAACACCTGAATTTGAAATTCCCGAGGGATTCGTTATGGCTGAAAATAAAGGGGAAAGAGACCTGATCCTTTTCCCGGGCATGGCTGGTTCATGGTACCACATGAGCAAGGCAAACGATGTCAATAACCTATGGCTTGCCAATAGGCAGTGGAAACTATCTATTACAGATTTGAGGACAGCGATTGTGTATGGCACAGAAACAGAGGAAACTAAGCTTGATCCACGGTTAGCTACCCGATTTGACTTCGATTTTTATTTCGGAGTTGTACTCAACCGTTTTTGCGCTATGGCTCTTGCAGGTTACCCTATTACCATCTACGGCAAAGGTGAACAGAAAAAACCACAGATATCCCTTGAGGATGTTGTGCAATCGAGTGTAAATACATTGAAGTTAAAAAAGACCGCGGAATTTAAGGTTTACAATCAAACCTCAGAAATAGTTAGTATTGTGAGCTTAGCTGAGTCAATCAGGGCAGCAGGAAAGGAATTGGGTCTTGAGATTGAGATAAAGCATATCCCAAATCCGAGAGTAGAAAAAGAAGAACATCAAATGACAGTGGATACAACAAATTTCTCTAACATCCTATCTGAACCTAAATATACTATTTCATCGGGAACACAACAGATGCTGAAGTCACTGCTTCCTTATAAGGAGATTATCGGACAGTATAAAGACCGCTTTTTGGGATAACAGATAGGTGTTTCTGCGGTCTGGATGCACCATATTCGGAGATAAACGGAAATGCAGGATGAAAGGAATATAAAAGTAGCCGTACCAATTACCGGAGAGGAAGAGGTTTCTGTTGTCCGAGAAGTAATTTTATCAGGACAGTTTGTATCTGGTAAAAATGTTTCGGAGTTTGAAAGCAGGTTTGCCTCTTATGTAGGAGTGAAATATGCCGCAGCAGTAAATAATGGCACTGCTGCCTTGCATACAGCCCTGGCAGTTCTGGGTATCGGACCCGGAGATGAGGTTATTGTTCCGCCTCTTACCTTTATGAGCACTATTACGTCTGTCTTCCACCAAAATGCCATCCCTGTTTTTGCTGATATTGATAGAGACAGCTTTTGCATATCACCTGAAGATATCAGGAGGAGAATTACACAACGGACAAAAGCGATTATACCGGTGCACCTCTATGGAAACGCAGCCGAGATGGACGAAATTGAGCAAATTGCTCATGAGCACGGGCTCTATGTAATCGAAGATTGCGCCCAGGCACATGGAACAGAGTACAAGGGTAGGAAAGTTGGAAGTATTGGACATATAGGGGCATTTTCTTTCTTCGCTACTAAGCACATGACTACTGGCGAAGGAGGAATGATTACATCAGATAATGAAGCATGGATTGAGAAAGTAAAACAAATACGAAGTCATGGAATGATAAATCGTGATGACCATCTAGTTCTCGGTTATAATTATAGAATGAACGAGATTGCAGCTGCGATAGGGTTGGTGCAACTCAAGAAACTTGACAGACTTAATGAGCAAAGGATTAAGAACTCACTATTTCTATTAAACGAATTAAGAAAAGAGACTAAAAATTGGTTCGGCCTTCCTAAATTATCTGACAAAGTAAAGCATACCTTTTTTTGGTGCCCTCTAGTAGTCAAAAGAGGGAAAGGTTTTATTACAAGTGATGTGGTCGAGAGACTTAAAAAAAGGGGGATTGAGGTGAGGCAACGATATCATATGCCATTATACAAGCAGAAAGTTGTCCAGGATTACAGTCCCTATCCCGGAAGATGCCCTTTCGCCTGTCAACCAGAATCAAATATTCCAGATTACAAACGGCTGTATCTTCCTAATGTCGAAGAACTGGCCGGAGGTATCATTGGATTACCAAATCATCCTGCGCTTCAGAAAGAAGATCTTAAATATATTGTAGAAAGTGTTCTCAATTTATACTGACTATGTCTCAACAGATACTAATTATCGGTACCGGCGCTCAGGCAAAATATGCTCTCGAAATCTTCCATTTGAGAGAAGTACCTGTAGCCGGGTTAATTTCTCTACCAGAAGAAACGCTCACTGAAAAGTTAGATGGAGCTGATCTGCTTGGTAATTTGGATAATTTTGAAGATATCTACCTGAAGAACAGGAAACCTTATCTTCTTTTGTGTTGTAGCAAAAACAAAACGAAAGAAGAACTGGGAAAGAGGCTATCAAAATATTCTCCCGGGTATATCAATGCTATTCATCCTACAGCAGTAATTGCAAGGACAGCAGTATTAGGGCACGGTATAATAGTAAATTCCAATGCTGTTATCCAACCTTATGCCAGTATTGGCAATCATGTAATGATTCATGCTGGTGTTATTATTGAACATGACTGCGTTATTCAAGATTATGTGAATCTTGCTCCTAGGGTTACATTGGCAGGTTATGTAAAAATTGGAAAAGGTGCAACGGTTTATACTGGTGCGGTAGTTGCCCCAAAAATTGAGGTAGGTGAGTACTCCGTTATAGGGGCTGGAGGAGTTGTTCTGGCAAATGTAAACGATAATGTGACTGTTGCGGGGGTTCCAGCTCATGTAACTAAAACTGATTCTCACCGCAAAAAGTGCACACGGAGTTAAGTAACTCCCCGAACTATGAGTAAATTCGATTTCGATTACAGAACATTTTATGTCCACCAATAAACATATATGCTTTTTCACAGGGAAACGTGGAGGATTTAGCCACATGGTTCCCATTATTGAATTGATAAAGAAAGAGGCAAAACTATCCTATTCAATCATAGCCTCTGATATGCATCTTTCCCCGTTTTTTGGGAATACCATCAAAGAGGTAACTAAGTGGACAGAAAATGTATATTCTGTAGAAACAGCTCTACATTCTGATTCGAAGATGTCAAGGGCTAAATCTATTGGTATCGGAATAATGGGGATATCAGAATTGCTGGCACAAATAAAACCAGATATTGTATTTGTTTTAGGGGACAGAGGTGAAGTATTAGCAATGGTCATATGTGCACTGGAGATGAATATCCCTGTCGTCCACTTAGCTGGTGGGGATATCTGCCAGGGTGGAGTTGATGAACCTGTCAGGCATGCTATTACAAAATTAGCAAACATACACTTTGCCTCAAACCAGGATAGCGCCAATCGAATACTGAAAATGGGAGAGGAACCCTGGAGAGTGTATAATGTGGGCTTACCGGTTATGGATTTGATACGCCAGAAGCGTTTTAGTCATCCTGATAAGGTAAAACAAATGTTTGACCTGGATACTGAAAAGCCTATTTTGTTATTGTTACAGCACTCTGTTACGTGGCAGGTAGAAGATGCTGAATACCAGATGCGCCAGACGATGGAAGCTATTGATCAACTTGGTTATCAGACTATTGCAGTCTATCCTTGTTCTGATCCAGGTTATGAGTCAATTATAAAGGTAATGCTGGAATACAGTGAGCGCCTCTATTTTCAGCTACACAAGAATATCGAGTTTTCAGATTTTTGGGGACTGATGAATATTGCAAGTGTTTTCATTGGCAATTCAAGTTCTGGCGTATTGGAAACACCTTCATTTAAAATCCCTTTTGTAAACATTGGGATTCGTCAGGAAGGAAGGCTCAGGGCTGATAATGTAATAGATGTTGACCACAGTAAAGAACAGATTATGGAAGCTATCAGAACAGCCATTTTTGATAACGAATTTAAAGAAAAGGTGAAACACTGCAAATCTCCATATGGGGATGGGCATGCGTCTGAAAGAATAGTCTCTATCTTGAAAGATTTGAAAATTGATGAAAGTCTGATTAGAAAAAAAATGACATATTAGATTATCCAGGGGTAGGGTTCGGTTTATGGATACCCTTTTCGAATTAATAAAAAAAAGTGTATTGATTATCGCAGAGATAGGATGTAACCATAATGGGGATATATCTCTTGCCAAGAAGCTGATTGAAGTAGCAGCCGAGGGAGGCGCTGATGTGGCTAAATTCCAGACTTTTACACCAGAAGAGATGATCACGGAAAATGCTCCAAAAGCAATCTACCAAATTAAGGCTATAGATACAAAAGAATCTCAATTTCAGCGACTGAAAAGAATGAGCTTGAGCCACAGTGAACAGGAAGAGTTAAAAACCTTCTGTGAACAGAAAAATATAATCTTTTCTTCTTCACCATTTGATCACAAAAGTGCATACTTTTTGCATAAAATGAATCTTCCCTTCTTTAAAATCCCGTCCGGGGAGATCACAAATCTTCCTCTTCTTGAGTATATTGGTTCCTTTGGCAAACCTATTATTCTATCAACTGGAATGGCTAACCTCGGTGAGATAGAGGACGCTCTTAACTCAATTGGCAAAGAAAACAGAAAAAACGTTATTCTAATGCACTGTTTATCAGACTACCCTGCCAAATGGGAAGACACTAATCTCAGGGCTATACAAACCATTAGATCTGCATTTCATCTTCCGGTTGGCTTTTCTGATCATACCGAAGGGATAGAACTCCCCTTAGTAGCCGTAGGGATGGGGGCTGTTGTTATTGAAAAACATATTACATTAGATAAAAATATGGAAGGTGGAGATCATAGAGCTTCTTTAGAGCCAAATGAATTTAAGGAAATGGTGCGGAAAATAAGACTCCTTGAAATTGCCCTCGGAGACGGTATCAAGAGATGTATGCCTTCAGAAGAAAACATAAGGGATGTTGCAAGGAAAAGCATTGTTGCCCTTAAAAATATCAGGAGAGGTCAGATTATTAACAGAGATGACCTATCAACAAAAAGACCGGGAACAGGCATACCCCCCAAGTTTTTAAAAGTGATACCAGGTACCCGGGCTAAAAAAGATATACTGGCAGACCATTTGATCCAGTGGTCCCAACTTGACCTTTAAATGTTCAATACATTATAAGAAACAAGGAGAAATATGAAAAAAAAGAATTTATCAGACATCATCGTTCCCCTTAACTCTACAATCCGCAGCATTATAGAAACCATAAGCAATACTGGTACCCGCGGAGTATTCATTTGTGATAAGAACAGAGAACTCATGGGTATTGTTATGGATTCTGACATCAGACGAGCTGTTTTAAGCAATCTTGACTTGAATGCTTCTGTCAAAACTATTATGAAGACCACACCATTTGTTATCGCTGATGGCATCCCATTAGAAATGAGAAAACAACTCTTTATTAAATCAGAGAAAATGCTGGTACCAATTGTTGATAAAAAAAGGAGTGTAATCGATTACATTTATCTGCCTGATATTTTAGAGGACTTATTCAACAAGCAGACTTCCGGAAGCTTTATTGGAAATGGCATGATACTCCCTCCCCAAAAAATTTTAGTTATAGGAGGCGCAGGATATATTGGCTCCGTTTTAGTAGAAAAACTCCTGAGAAAGGGATATAAGGTACGGGTGTTGGATCTGCTTCTTTACGGAGAAAATCCTATTTGTAATTTTGAAGGAGAAAATCTGGAATTCATCAGAGGAGATTGTCGAAACGAGGAAACCATAAAACAGGTTCTGGATGGTGTTGATGCTGTAGTACACCTTGGTGAGATTGTTGGAGACCCTGCTTGTAGCATCAATGAATCATTTACTATTGAAACCAACTACTTAGCAACTCATAGAATCGTTGAACAATGCATGAAGAATCAAATAAATCGTCTTATCTTTGCATCAAGTTGTAGTGTCTATGGCCAGAATGACCATGAGATTAATGAAGAATCTGAACTGAATCCGGTTTCACTTTATGCCCGTTGTAAAATCGAATCAGAAAAGGCAATTTTGTCTTATGGTAGTAACAATTTTTGCCCCACAATCCTGAGGCTGGCTACGGTTCACGGAAAGTCCTATAGGCAACGATTCGATTTGGTAGTTAATTTATTAACTATCAAAGCGTTAGCAGAAAAAAAGATAAAGATTTTTGGTGGTGTTCAATGGAGACCATTCATATCTGTCAAGGATGTCTGTGAGGGTATTATCCAGGTTCTACACACCGATAGGGAAAAGGTTAAAAATCAAGTCTTCAATTTGGGAGACTCAAGAGAGAACTATCAATTATCCCAGATAGGCATGATTATTAAAAACATTCTGCCTGAGGTGGAAATAGAATATTTAAAGGACCAGATAGATAAAAGAAACTATAGAGTAAGTTTTGAAAAAATAAGGAGACACTTAGGGTTTTCGGTAGAATATAAACTGGCTGATACTATTAAAGATTTCGTTACTGCATACCGGCAAGAAAACCTGTTCCATGATTACAACGACTCAAAATACCACAATTATCTATCGTTAAGTAGAATTTAAAAGACTTTTATATATTTATGTTTTTCTTAAATTTAGCTAACTCTTGTCCAGTGGTTATGGATTTTATAAAAAGGGAAATGGTAAACAATAATGAGAATCCTGTTAGTAGTATATGATAATGAATCTTATATACATTGGTTCCCACAGGGCCTCGCCTATATTGCTTCAGTACTTTTAAAAGAAGGATACCAGGTAGAAATATATAATCAAGACAAGTTTCATTATCCTGATGAACACCTGACTGAGTTTTTGGATAATAACAAGTTTGACATTGTTGGAGTGGGTGTAATAGCAGGGTACTATCAGTATAGAAAATTGCTTAAAATATCTGAAGCAATAAACAGATCAAAAAATAGGCCATTTTATATAATCGGGGGACACGGCCCTTCTCCTGAACCAGAGTATTTTCTTAAAAAAACCTCTGCAGATGCAGCAGTTATCGGGGAAGGCGAGATAACAATTATTGAACTTCTAGAAGCAATAAAACAGCACAAATCATTAAATGGCATTAAAGGAATAGCCTTTCGTGAAAAAGATAGGGTAATTGTCAATGAGAGACGTCTGTTAATAAAAGATGTTGACAGCATACCATTACCTGCCTTCAGTTTATTTCCTGTAGATTATTACAGGCTTTTAAGACCACCTCATGTATCAAATACTGACCTGGTAATGCCTGTTTTATCAGGCAGAGGATGTATATTCGAATGCACCTTCTGTTATCGAATGGACAAAGGGTACAGACCAAGGAGTGAGGAGAACATCATAGAGGAAATCATGCTTCTAAAGAAGAACTATGGTATCACATATATTATATTTTCAGATGAACTGCTGATGTCATCTATGGAAAGAGTGGTAAGCTTATGTGAAAAGTTTATTAGTATAAAATTAGATATAAAATGGGATTGTAACGGGAGATTAAACTATGCCAAGCCTGAGGTGTTGAGGTTGATGAAAGAGGCGGGGTGTACATTTATTAATTACGGCATTGAATCTATGGATGACCAGGTATTAAAAAACATGAAAAAAGGTCTTACAACCGGGCAAATTATTAAGGGTGTTGAAGCTACTCTGAATGCAGGAATAAGTCCTGGTCTTAATATTATATTCGGTAATATTGGAGACAACAGAGACATATTAAAAAAGGGGGTGGAGTTTTTACTGAAATACGGTGATGGGGCTCAAATGCGTACTATAAGGCCGGTAACACCATACCCTGGATCACCACTTTATTACCATGCTATAGAAAAGGGGCTTCTTAACGATTGTGAAGATTTTTATGAAAATAAACATACCAATTCAGATTTATTATCTGTAAATTTTACAGATATGAGTGACGATGAATTTCATTGTTGTTTATTAGAAGCCAATACCACCCTCATAAAAGATTATTTTCAAAAAAAAGCGTCTGTCACAATTGAACAGGCAAAAAAGCTTTATCTATCAAACGATGCTACTTTCAGAGGTTTCCGCCAACAATAATGATTTCCCTCTTTATTCGATGAACGATAAGCACATACGACGTCAATTCCGCTTTGAGCATTTATAGATTCGAATCTTAATCACTTCTGACCTTAAAATGAAAAAACCATTATTATTGTACTATGAAGTTCAGGATTTTCAAAAAGGTACATTAGACTACATCAACAGGCATTTCGACATAGTAAAATTACCTGATCCAAATCATGATACTGAGGATATACTCAGGGAAGCCACAATTATTTTTGCACCTATGGGATTTGTTTTTGGAAGGGAAAAAATTGATAAATGCAGAAATCTTAGGGTTATCGGATCCCCTACAACAGGATTGCTTCATATAGATGTTGATTATGTTAAACAAAAAGAAATAAACATCTGTTCTCTAAAAGATCAGCGGGCTTTTCTCTTTACAATAACTCCAACAGCAGAACTTGCATGGGGATTAATCGTAGCAGTGACACGTCATATCATTCCCGCGTATAATTCTGTGTGTGAAGGAAAATGGGATGGATACAATTTTGGCAGGCAAACGCCTAAAATGCTTTCTGTTATGACCTTAGGTGTTGTTGGACTTGGGAGATTAGGCTCTTTGGTTGCTCGATATGGTCAGGCTTTTAAAATGAAAGTTTTTTATTATGATCCTTATGTAACTGATGAAAGATACATAAGATGTAATAGCCTTATAGAGTTAGCTCAATCGAGCAATATTGTTTCAATTCACCTTAATTTAACAGAAAAAACTGAGAATTTGATAAACAAAGATTTTATACATGCTATGCCTCGCGGTTCATTCATAATAAATACAGCAAGGGGAGAGGTATTGGATGAAGGTGCACTGCTTGAAGGCTTAACTTCAGGATATCTGGCAGGCGCAGGTCTTGATATACTAAAAGGTGAGCATCTGCCTGACTTTAAAGAAAACCTCAGCAAACATCCACTCGTTCAATATGCTAAAACCCATGACAATCTTATAATTACTCCCAAAATGGGAGGCTGCACTGTTGATGCATGGGAAAAGACAGAGAAACATGTAGTTGACTTGATAATTCAGGAACTGAAAAATACAGGTGTAATGTGAACATACTGAAAGGTGTGGCATGGGGAATAATCACAGCACGGGGAGGTTCTAAAAGCATCCCTCTTAAAAACCTGGTGCCTGTTTGTGGTAAGCCACTTATTGAATACACGATTAATGCGGCAAAAAAGGCAAAAACTATCAGCAGACTCATATGTTCAACCGACCATCAGAAGATTGCCGAAACATGTAGAACGCTCGGCATTGATGTTATTGATCGACCAGAGTATTTAAGCGGTGACCTTGTTGCGTCGGTTGATGTAATGATTCATGCGGTTGAAACCATTGAAAAGACGGAAGGGGCTCTTGCAGAGATTTTAGCCTTATTCCAGCCTACCTCGATATTTATTACTCCTGAACAGATTGATGCTGCAGTCAATGCCTTGCTCATTAATCCGGATGCAAAAAGTTCTCAGACAGTTGTCAAAGTACCGCATCAGTTTCATGCTCATAATCAGAGGATTATGTATGATGACGGGAAAGACATTGCTTTTGTGTACGAGGAGGAAAGAAAAAAAGGCTACAGTAAACAAACAAAGCCAGTTTATTATACATATGGCAATTTGATTGTGACACGCACCAAACCGTTGATTGAGGAAAAAACTATTTTCGGGCGACCGAGTATTCCTGTTGTTATACCATTGTATAACGCCTATGACCTTGATGGACATGAAGACATTGAAATAGCGGAGTTGATGATTAAAAATAAGTTGGTTATTATATAAGTCCTCTTTCAAAAAGTTCAAAATTGAAAAAATCCAGACTTTTATATTACGAAATTCTTAATTATCAGGGTTCTGTATTAGAGCTTATGCATGATAATTTTGAGGTTATTACTTTGCCTGATCCCGATCATGATACTGATGAGGCACTTCATGCTATCGAAGTTACAGTGGCACCTCTGGGGTTTCAATTTGACAGGATGAAGATAGACCGCTGTCCATCTCTGAAGATAATTGCGAGCTCTACCCTGAGCGTTCCACATATTGATGTTGAATATGCCGTTTCAAAGGGTATAAATATTGTTTCGCTTTCCGGACAGAAGGAATTTCTTGAAACAATAACCTCTACAGCTGAATTAACATGGGGATTGCTGATTGCCCTTGTCAGGAGAATCCCATCAGCGCATAAAGCTGTACGTGCATATCAATGGAATGGACGCCAATTTGGGCACAGAACACCCCATATGCTATCACAGATGACTCTCGGAATTGTTGGACTTGGACGGCTTGGTTCAATTGTCGCATCTTACGGAAGAACCTTCGGCATGAAAGTATACTACTACAGCCCCTCATCAAGAGATCCTTCTTATAAACAGTGCTCAACCTTATTTGAGCTGGCACAATGTTCTGACATTGTATCCGTGCATGCCCATCATACTTCAGCGACTGAAAAGATTATTGACAAGACTTTTATTCAGGCAATGAAGCCTGGTTCTTTTATAGTGAATACAGCAAGGGGAGCATTAATTGATGAATCCGCATTACTGGAAGGACTTGAATCAGGACATCTGGGCGGAGCGGCACTGGACGTTTTAGCTGACGAATATCAATCTGACTTTAAAGTCAGATTCAATGAGTCGCCATTGATCAAATATGCCAGAGAGCATGATAACCTAATCATTACTCCGCATTATGCAGGAGCAACTGTGGATGCATGGATAAAGACACAGACAAGAACCATTCAACTTGTTTGTGAAACACTTAGGGGTACGGAATAAGGACGAGTTCAGGAGGGAATCTCCATGTTTAAAAGACTATGGTGGTTCTGGACATGTGACAGGTTGGGACCCGATATTCCGCTTACGCATTTTTTTCTATATTTTCCAAAAACTGCGAGATGGATATGCGAGAAGAAATTTAAGTCGTTCGGAGAGGGCTCACAGTTTAGACCATTTGCATATAGTCATTCTCCCTCGAAAATCTCTATAGGCAAAAATGTGACAATCCATCCAGGGACAGTATTGTCGGGAACCTCCCTGGAAAATGAAAGCGAAACTATCACCATAGAAGATGATGTTGCTATTGGAACCGGCGTTCATATTTATGTCTCAAATCATCGGTATGATATGACTGATATTCCAATTAAGCACCAGGGGCATTATCCTGTAGAGCCAGTGCGGATTTGCCGCGGGGCATGGATAGGCGCCAATGTTATCATTCTTCCCGGCGTAACGATTGGCCAGAATTCGGTTGTCGGTGCATGTGCTATTGTTACCAGGGATGTTGAACCATTTACTGTGGTAGCTGGTAATCCAGCCAGATTGATTAAAAACTTAAAATAGATTGTACATTATACGACCTTATAAAGGAAATCATTGATTAACACGATAAAAAAGAAATGAAATTACCATTAAAAAAGATTGATCTTATTGTATATGATTTTGATGGTGTCATGACTGATAATAGAGTGCTTGTTTTTCAGGATGGCCGTGAGGCAGTTTACTGCAACAGATCAGATGGCTTGGGCATAAAAATGATAAGGAAACTTGGTATACCTCAGATAATTATTTCAACAGAGTCAAACCCTGTAGTTGAGGCTCGTGCAAAAAAGATTGGTCTTCAAGTCCTGTATAATTGCGAAGATAAACTGAAGGCTCTGAAATCGTTCTGTGACCAAAACAGCTGTCAATTGTCCAGGGTTCTCTATGTAGGTAATGACGTTAACGATTTAAGCGTAATGAAGGCAGTAGGGATGCCGGTATGCCCTGTTGATGCACATCCATTAATTTTGAAGGTTGCTTTAGCATTAAAAACACGCGGAGGATATGGTGTTGTCCGAGAACTTGCAGACATGCTGGAAGGATAATGATGTTTGGATCATCTCCAAATTAGTTAATGGATTAAGAGGGTTCAAAGGGTCAAGGAGTCAGGGATTCGAGTGAGGAATCCTCGAATCCTTTTCACCAATCAAATGGGAGAAGAATACTAACCAAAAAAGGAGCCTGTAATGTCCATCTTTATTATTGCTGAAATAGGTATAAATCACAACGGCGATATTAATATAGCAAAAGAGCTAATTAAAGTGGCTAAAGATGCCGGCTGTGATGCTGTAAAATTTCAAAAACGGACAATTCATATGGTTTATTCCAGAGAGATGCTTGATTCTCCGAGAGAAAGTCCCTGGGGCACAACCCAGAGGGACCAGAAAGAAGGATTAGAATTTGGTCTGGAAGAATACAAAGAAATAGACCGTTATTGTAAAGAGCTTGGAATTGAATGGTTTGCCTCAGCATGGGATATTGAAAGCCAGAAATTTTTAAGACAGTTTAACCTGAAGTATAACAAAGTTGCATCTGCTATGCTTGTCTATGACGAATTGATCGAGGAGATAGCCTCCGAAGGAAAACACTCCTTTGTTTCTACAGGCATGAGCACATTAGAAGAAATCTCTCATGCTGTAGAGATTTTCCGCAAACATAAATGTCCTTTTGAACTTATGTACTGTAGGTCTACCTATCCCATGAAAGACAAAGATGCAAACCTTAACTGTATCAAAACACTAAGGGAACGGTTTAAGTGCAATGTTGGGTACAGCGGTCATGAAGTAGGACTGGCAATCTCTTATGCTGCAGCAACCCTTGGTATAACCTCTCTAGAGAGACACATAACTCTTGATCGTGCCATGTATGGTTCAGACCAGGCTGCTTCTATTGAACCTGCAGGGCTGCGAATGCTGGTAGGGGCGATACGTAAAATCCCGGAGGCCATGGGAAATGGTAATATTTTTATCCCTGAAAGTGAAATACCTATTATAAATAAATTAAGGGCTCATATCCCGCAAAAAAATACTAAATAAAAAACTAACATGCATACCTGCTATCTTTGCCAGGGGAAAAACTTTAAGAAAAGAACCGGAAGAGTTAGAGACAATCCTAACCTTGAAATTATCAAATGTACCTACTGTGGACTGGTTTTTTTGTCATCCTTTTCACACATCAAAGAAGAATTCTACGAATCATCCGGGATGCACGAGGGAGATATAGACATTGAGACATTGATACGAGAAGCTAAATGGGATGATGAAAGGCGTTTCGATTTTTTCAAACCTTTAATAGAGAACAAATCTATTCTTGATTTTGGCTGTGGAACCGGCGGATTTTTGTTAAGAGCACGTGACATAGCTAAAAAAGTTGAAGGGGTTGAACCTGAAAGGCGTTTACAATCACACTTTTTAAAAAATAACCTTAACGTTTCCCCTGACCTCAATAACATCTCTAATTTTTTTGATGTTATCACCCTCTTTCATGTCCTGGAGCATATTCCAGACCCGCGCAGCATTTTAACGAGACTGGCAGAGAAGCTAAAAGATAAAGGACAAATAATCATAGAGACCCCTAATGCTAATGATGCATTGTTGCAACTATACAAGAGCAAACCATTTTCAAATTTTACATACTGGAGTTGTCATCTTTTCTTATTTTCTGTCTCAACCCTTTTCAGACTGGCAGAATCTACATGTCTTACAGTAAACTATATAAAACAAGTCCAGAGGTATCCATTGTCTAATCATTTATACTGGTTAGCCAGAGGTAAACCCGGAGGGCATAAGGAGTGGAGTTTCCTTAACTCACGTGAACTTCATGACGCCTATGAAAAACAGCTGGCTTCAATAGGTCATTGCGATACACTTCTGGCAAGTTTTTCAAAGGAACAACTATGAGCAAACGATCTCAGCTTGGTATTATGCAGGGCCGTCTCCTTCCGAAATACAGGGGTCGTTACCAGGCTCATCCTGTCGGCTACTGGAAGGATGAGTTTTCTATTGCTGCTGGTCTTGGACTGGATCTTATAGAATTTATCCTCGACTCTAATGATGTTTACGAAAATCCTGTTATGAATGAACCAGGCATACATGAAATTCTGACCCTTACAGAAAAAACAGGCGTTGCTGTAAAAAGCATCTGTGCAGATTATTTTATGGAAGCACCTCTTCATAGCTCATCTGACATGGCTCTCAAAGAGAGTCAGAAAGTTCTGGAAACTCTTATAATCAATAGTTCAAAATTAGGGGTTTGCGATATAGTAATTCCCTGTGTGGATCAAGCCACGCTGGCTAACAATAACAAAAATATCGAGCGGTTTATCAGCAATGTCAGACCAGCAGTGAGCCTAGTTGAAAAACTGGAAATAAATCTTGCACTTGAAACCGACCTCGCACCAGGACCCTTTTCAGAATTGCTTGGAAAGCTTGACTCTCCACAAATTACTGTAAATTACGACACCGGGAACAGCGCTTCTCTGGGATACGACCCAGAAGAGGAACTTAAGGCTTATGGAGGTCGTATTAGCGATATTCACATTAAAGATCGTCTATTGAATGGTGGATCGGTAATTCTTGGAAGTGGTGATACTGATTTTGAAAGGTTTTTTGCAGTTCTAATAAAGGTAGGTTACGAGGGGCCATTTATTATGCAGGCATACCGGGATGATGAGGGAATTAAAATCTTCAAAGAACAACTGCAATGGATAATGCCATTTTTGAAAAGTCATGGATTTTCGTAGCTAAACACTTGAACCCTTTCCACCTCTGGCGGACTCGAATCCTTTTTATCAACTAAATCCTGATTTGTTTAATTTGGGAGGGAACAATGAAACATTTAGGACTAAAAAATGGAATAAAAAAGAGCAATGAACTATGGGAAAAGGCATGTAAAGTTATCGCAACAGGCACACAGACTTTCAGCAGGTCTCCAGGGGTCTACCCTGATGGCGCAGCACCCAAGTATTTGATAAGACAGGAAGGTTCACACGTCTGGGATGTTGATGGAAACGAATTTATAGATATGGTAATGGCATGTGGGCCAACAACTCTGGGGCATAATTTTAAACCGATTAATGATGCCATAAAGGAGCAACTTGAAAAGGGTATCCTGTTCAGCATGCTTCATCCACTTGAAATAGAAGTAGCTGAAAAACTTATTGAGTGCATCCCATGTGCAGAGATGGTTAAATTTTCTAAAAATGGAGGCGATGTTTGCACAGCCAGTGTTAGAATCGCCAGGGATGTTACAGGAAGGGATATGATCCTCACTTATGGATATCATGGTTATGGTGACTGGTATATCGGGTCAACAGACCGCAATGCGGGTGTTCCTGAATGTGTTAAGGCATTGACAAAGACATTTGAATACAATGACCTCGATGGACTGAAGAAACTCTTTGAAACCTACCCTGATAAGATAGCGGCAGTAATGATGGAGCCTGTTATTGCGGAAAAACCAAGAGATGACTTTTTGAATAAGGTAAAAGAACTCACCCACGCCAATGGTGCACTCTTAATTTTTGACGAAATGATTTCAGGCTTTCGCTTTCGTATAGGAGGAGCACAGGAATTCTTTAATGTCATTCCGGACCTGGCAGCCTTTGGAAAGGGAATTACAAATGGAATGCCCTTAGGTGTGATAGCAGGGAAAGAAGAATACATGAAACATTTCGATCATGTATTCCTTTCTACGACTTATGCACCTGAGGTTTTAACCTTAGCAGCAGCCTCAGCCAATATTGACTTTTATAAAGAAAATGATGTGATTTCAAAGCTCTGGGAAAAAGGTGAGTTTCTGGAAAAAAACCTTCAGGCTGTGATTGACAAATATGAAATTAAAAAATATGTCTCTCTTGCCGGCTACCCGGTGCGTTTAATGGTAAATACCCATGATGAAAATGGGATTCAGAATTATAAATTTGCCTCACTTTATCAGCAGGAGATGTTCAAAGAGGGAATACTCTGTTTTGCAGGGGTACTCATGTTATCTTACTCTCATTCAAAGGAAGATTTAGAGCATCTTGTCTGGGCATTTGACAAGGCATGTAATGTTATAAAAAAAGCGGTTACAAGTGGTAAGGACATCGAAGAGTTTCTGACCTGCAAAGTGGGAGCTCCTGTATTCAAGGGGCTTAGAGAAAGAAATGCCGTTTCTAATTAATATGCCGGAGTGATAGTTATGAAAAAGGCCAATGTAGTTGCTATAATTCAAGCGAGGGGAGGATCGAAAGGGATACCAAAAAAGAATATTAAGTTTATGGGCGGTTTCCCGTTAATCGCCTATTCGATAGCTGCGTGTAAACTTGCGACTGAGATCGGAAGGACTATTGTATCTACTGACTCTGAAGAAATTGCTGATGTCGCACGCCAATTTGGAGCCGAAGTACCCTTCTTAAGGCCTGAAGAGTTCGCCAGGGATAACTCTATGGACATTGAGGTCTTCCAACACGCCGTCAGGTGGTTTAAAGAGAATGAATCGTTTATCCCCGAATATTTAGTTCAAATACGTCCTACCACACCCCTGAGAGAACCTGAGGTCATTGATACAGCGGTAAAAAAGATTAAAAGCTACCCTGAAGCAACAGGCTTGGTCTCTGTTCATGAAATACAGGAATCCCCATGTAAAATGTTTGGCATGGAAGATGAATTTCTTATAGGACTTTGCCCTAATGATCCACGGCCAGAGTATTACAACCTGCCAAGGCAGGCGTTTCCTCCAACATACTTTGGAAATGGTTACGTTGACATAATCAAAAGCGAAACATTAATCAAACACAATTCATGTTATGGGCGTAGAATGTTGGGCTTTATCGCACCTGATACAGGAGAACTGGACAGGGAAGAGGACTTTGAAAGGATAGAGTACAACCTGCTTACTAAAAAATACAAGATTCACGAATATTTGTGCAACAACTACGAAAAGGCACCCCCCTCACCCCTTCTTTGGAAAGGGGTGCAAGTGAAAAGGGAATAAAACATCCATGCCGTATGGCGACACAAAGGACAATACCCCCCCTCACCCCCCCCTTTGAAAAAGGGGGGGCTGGGGGGTTAAGAGAAAAGAGATATAAAAATGACAGAAGAATACAGATTTAAAATGAAACCCGTAGATGTACCCCATGTAGAAACGAAGAACAGGCGCATCAAGACCATGCTTCCTGTACCTGAATCCCTCCCTGTATTAAATAAAATCATTAAATACGAATCTTCAAATGTTGTAAACCAGCCGCCTATTATGTGGACCCGTGCATACGGTCATACCCTCGAAGATTTATGGGGTAACAGATGGATCGATTTTTCTTCTACAATTTTTGTAACAAATACAGGGCATGGACATGAAACTATCAGAAAAGGGCTTAAAGAAGTAATCGATAAGCCGCTTTTACATTCATACAGCTACCCCACTTTTGAGCGTGCAAACTATCTTGAAAAGCTGTCGCAGTTTACCCCTGATTATATTAAAAAATTCTCCCTGTTCAGCGCAGGAACTGAAGCAGTTGAGCGTGCTGTTAAACTGGCAAGATTGTACGGGCTTACAAAATCCACCAATAAAAATATTATTGTTGGAGGTGACGGAAACTTTCATGGGAAGACCATGGGTTCACAGATGGTTGGCGGAAAACATGCCGACAAGAAATGGATAGGATATCTAGACCCCAATATGGTGCATATGCCGTTTCCATATCCCTGGGAAGAAGACACAAAAAAGCTGACAGGAAAAGATCTGTTTCAAAAACATCTCCATCAACTGGAAGAAAGAGGAATTAATCTAAAGAACATAGCTGCCTTTATTATCGAGTCCTTTCAGGGATGGGGGGCTGTTTTTTATCCGAAGGATTATGTCCAGACAATGAGACAGTGGTCACGAGATAATGAATCACTCCTTATGTGTGATGAGATTCAGGCAGGGTTCGGCAGGACAGGAAAACTCTTTGCCTACCAGTACTATGATATTGAACCTGATCTGGTAATCTGTGGAAAAGCAACCTCATCAAGCGTGCCACTATCGGTAGTCATGGGCAGGGCTGACTTAATCGATCTCGATCCTGAATATACCAGTACACACGGGGGGCACCCATTAGCCTGTACAGCAGGATTAAAGACTATTGAAATATTCGAAAAAGAGAAACTGATTGAAGAGTCGAAGAGAAAAGAGATATTCTTTAATGAAGCCAATAAGAGACTGCGTGAAAAATATCCTGAAATTGTAAGATTGATCCTTGGAAAAGGTATGCTTCACGCCGTATATATAAGCGACCCAAGAGCTGAATCTCACAAACCATTCAGGGAACAACTGGATGTAGAACTGACTGACAGGATTGTGGAAAAGGCGATGCAAAAGGGGGTGTTTTTGATACGTACAGGTTGCGGCACCCTTAAATACGGTCCGCCCCTTAATATCGCTGAAGATGCATTAGTCGAGGGACTTGAGGTAGTAGAAGAGGCGATTGGGGAATTGCTGTGATGACAGGAGATTAAAAGGAGGTCGTTTGCCAGAGCAGAAAATCTATTCGAAGGGTGATCTGGTCAAGATTTTTCTCCAACTAGGTATCAAGTCTAACATGTCGTTAATGGTGCATAGTTCATTGAGCGGTTTAGGTTACGTGGTCAATGGACCGTATGACATCATAGATGCGCTGCTTGAATTGATCGGGCCTGGTGGCACGCTGCTGGTGCCATCACATAGCGGCGATCTGACCGATCCTCAGGACTGGAAAAATCCCCCTGTGCCTCAGACATGGGTAAAGAAAATCAAGCAAAAAATGAATCCTTTTGATCCAAAGAAAACACCGGTCAGGAACAGGGGGATTCTTCCTCAGTACTTCTTAAACTATCCGGAAGTCCGAAGGAGCTATCATCCAATCAGTTCCGTGGCTGCTATTGGCAGAAAAGCAGATTACTATACCTGCGGACATCCTCTTCATGAGTCTGAGGGAGTAGGAAGTCCATGTTATAAGCTGTTTAAAGACGGCGGCTACATCTTGTTGCTCGGTGTCAGCTTGGAAGCCTGCACGGGTATCCATGTGGCTGAATTCATCGCAGATTGTTCCTATCTTTACCAGTCAAATTTAAAGGTCTTGGTCGATGAGCCAGGAGGCAGAAGGGCTTTTGTCAGGCTTAAGAAATATCCAGGTTCGTCAGAATGGTTTATCAAACTACGCAAAGACTTACTGTCTGAAAACAAAATGCGGGAGACCCAGCTTGATGACTATCGGATCACTTTTTTCAAGCTGGCTGATGCCGTCGGCTTAGCAGTCAAAAAGCTGGAACAAGATGAATCCTATTTCCGGATCCCGGAGTCTTAAAGAGGAGAACATGGAAGAAGCGCTTAAGCAATTCAGAATTGATAACAAGGTGGCGCTGATCACCGGAGGCGCTGGACTCTTAGGGATTCAACATGCCGAGGCGATTGCCGAAGCAGGGGGAATCCCTGTATTATGGGACATAGATGTAACAAATGCTGAAGAATATGTGTCAGAAATCTCAAAGCAGTGGAAGGTTCCATGCCGTGCCATGGAGGTAGACATAACCTCTGGCGATACTATTAAAGATGGATTAAATAAAACACTATCAGATTTTGGCAGGGTTGACATACTGATTAATAATGCCGCTAACGATCCAAAGGTTGACAATGCGAGTGAACACGAGTGGAGTCGTTTTGAGAATTTCTCTATTGAGATGTGGCATCAGGATATTTCTGTCGGTCTGACAGGTGCCTTTTTGTGCAGTCAGATAGTTGGTACACACATGGCTAAAAGTGGTGGTGGAGTGATCCTGAATATCGCATCCGATTTGAGCATTATTGCACCTGACCAGCGAATTTATCAAAAAGAGGGGCTATCAGAAGAGCTTCAGCCTGTAAAGCCCGTTACGTACTCTGTTGTTAAACACGGTCTTATCGGACTGACAAGGTATCTTGCCACATACTGGGCAAAGGCAGGTGTGAGGGTCAATGCCATCTCACCCGGTGGGGTCTATACCAACCAGCCCGAGGATTTCGTAGCCAGGCTTACAAACCTGATACCAATGGGAAGAATGGCAAAAAAAGATGAATACAAGGCTGCAATTATTTTTCTCGTCTCTGATGCATCATACTATATGACCGGTACTAATCTGGTAATTGATGGCGGGAGGACGTGCTGGTAAGCAAGAAGAACATAATATTTATTACGGTTTACCCATTCAATGAGGACTATGCCCTCAAATATGGATTCGATATACTGAGCAAAAGAGGATTTAACATTGTTATATTGAACGTATTCAATTTTTTACATCCTGAGGCTCTGGAAGAATTGCAATACAATAAGTTACTGGAACCGGTAATGGGAATTGAACAGTTCTGGATTGAGTCCGGAAAGGATTTAAGAAAGCATCTGGATAGTATAAGGGGATGGAAGATCGCCTTTCTCGTGGTTTTTCCTGGCATAAAGTTACTACGAATTCTTAAGAGCGCTAATGTGGACTATATAATCACAAATGGAAACATACATCCGCCTGTCATGGGAGAGGGAAAAACAATTTTCGGACGCTTTTTACGAATATTTAAAACTATGATTGCAAACCCTGCAACCTTTTTTTCAAGTTCCTTTATGGGAAAAGTCAAAAATTATATGTACAGGCTTTCCTACAGATTCGCATATTTCTTTGGCATCAGATATCCAGAATACTATTTTCTCGGATCAGAAACCTCTCCTTACTGCTACCCCCCTCCGAAAACTCAGGTTATTCATGCACACTCCTTTGATTATGACAGATACCTGAGAAATAAATGCAAACCCAAAGCAGAATATATCCCGGATGGAGAATATTATGTCCATATTGCAGACACACCCTGGGGCGGCCATGATTATCCCATTCTCAACATAACTGGAGGAATAAGCAAACTAGATTACTCCAAAATTATTAATGAGTTCTTCGATTTTGTGGAAAGAAATACAGGAAAAAGGATAATAATAGCAGCACATCCTAAACATACAGATGAAGATAATGTCTATAATGAACGCCCTTTTCTTTACGATACTGAACAGTTGATAAAATACTCAAGCGGTGTAATCTGCCATTACTCTGGGGCAGTGAAGTTTGCGGTAATTCATAAAAAGCCTGTATGTTTTATATCAATATGGAAAATGAAGGGCGACACCTTTTTCCAAAATAATATAATAGCTCATGCCAAGGCTTTGGGTTCAGAAATTCACTATATTGACAGGGATGCCGACTTGCAGCAGATGTTAAATAAAGGGATTTTTTCCTATAATCCTGCTGGTTATGAAGATTTTGAGAGAAAGTATATAAAACTGGATACAAACGAAGATCGTCTATTTGGAGACATTGTGGCGGATACACTACTAGGAAAAATTGCTAGCAATGGATAAAGACATAAGGATTCTATTTATTACCTTATCACAGAGAGGTATACCGGATAATTACCCACCTTATGGAGCTATGGCGGTTATTACCTCTCTTCACAGAGCAGGCTACAAAAATACATTTCTTTACAATATGGACGTACTTAGGCCCTCAAGGGAAGATGCAATTGATTATATTCTATCCTTCAATCCCGACGTTCTGGCTATAAGCTCGCCTGTTTCCACCGGATATGAGAATTGTAAGTTTTTCTCCCTGGAGATAAAGAGACGTTTGCCTGATATTACAGTGATTCTTGGAGGCAACCTGGCGGCAAGTGCGGAAATCATTCTAAGAAAGACCGGCGTTGATTTTTGTGTTCTTGGCGAAGGGGAAAAGGTCTGTTCTCAAATTCTTGACAGATACTTCCCTCATAAGTCAAAAAAGGATATGTATGATATTAAAGGGCTTGCTTTCCTTGACGATGACAAACTTGTTGTAACCGGCTATGCCGAGCAGATTCCAAAAGAAGCAATCTTTGATGTTGAATGGGATATCCTGGATTCAATTTCAGTAAGGCACTACTTCCCCAGATTAGGGAAACTGAACCAGAATACCCTTCCGTTCAGGTATTTCTTCCATAATTATCATGATAATCCGGAGTCCATTCCAATCGACAGACTGAACAAAACAATAGGGGTGATCTCATGCTCCAAAGGATGTATCTGTCGCTGTACATACTGTCACCGTTTTGTTAAAGGTATTCGGATTATCCCTCCTGAAATTGTTATGGAACGGATTAAGGAGTTGATTACCCGTTTTGATGTTGGCACTCTTTTTATTTCTGATGAATGTTTTGGTGTAATTCCTCAATGGTTGCAAAAGTTCTGTGAGTTAATCAAACCACTCGATTTGCTGTGGAAGGTTGGCGGGATGAGGGTTGATTCGGTTACTCCGGAACTAATTGAAATAATGAAAGATGCTGGATGCCGTACAATAATTTACGGCATGGAGAGTGGAAGCGAAAAAATTCTGAAGATTATGGAAAAACGGGTCCCCCTGGAAGAAAACTACAATGCTGTTCAGTGGACACTAAATGCCGGTCTGCATACTATTGTCCAGCTAGTTATAGGGATGCCTGGCGAGACACCGGAAACCATTAGAGAAACAAAGAAATTCTTATCTGATTTAATAAAAATAACATCAAAAAAGTCTCAGAATCCCAGGGAGATAAGTATAAATTTTGCTCAAGCCCTGCCCGGAACACCGCTTTATGAATATGCCCGAAGTATCGGGAAAATTGGACAGACTCTCGAAGATGAGGAGCAATATCTGCTCACAATATCAGACAGGGACGCTGCCGACAGTGCTACTACGATAAACTTCACAGGATACCCGCGACTGACTCTTCTTTCATGGCCTCTGCTCCTTATATCCTGTGTTAATTACAGTTATATCAGACTTTTCGGGCTTGACCATTATTTTAAATGGATATTTAATGGCAAACAACCACCAAACCTGTTGTGTCTTGTACAAACTTTCCTACGTACAGGGAAGCTGGGATTATTTGACAGGTATCCCGTTGCTGTTTATAAAGCCCGCTCACTCTTGTGGATTGTCAGTCTGGTACGGGTTGCCAGAAAAGAGGGTTTAATCAAATCCTTATGTTTGTTTAAAGAGTTTCTCCTGTTTCACATCAAAAGACCATTTAAGAAAAAGATATTCCCATGGGAATACAGATCCCTTCGGAAGATTGTTGAAGAGGATGTTGATCATCCGTATTTGGGGAGTCCAGAAATGGTCGCACTCAGAAGGGGCAGGTAGCATTGAGAAAACTCTGGCTTTTCAGGCAGTTCTTCTGGATTTATAAATATCGTATTTTAATTCTGCTAGTATTCATATTTTTGAATACTTTAATTGAAGGGGTAGGTGTGGGGTTATTCTTCCCTCTCATTGAATACATACAGAAAGGAGAAGCTATAGTCACAGATAAAAAATTCATGCAGATATTCCGGGCAATCCAGTTTTTTGGTCTTGAAGCATCGGTATCTAATTTTATCTGGGCTATTTTTATAGTTCTACTGTTAAGTTTCCTTGTATTTTTCATAACCCATAATATTTCTGCAAGAACATATAACCCTATTATGAAAGCCATCAGAGACGAGGGATTTAATAGAATTATTAATTACCCCCTACCCTATTTTCATTCCACTTCAAGTGGAACAACGGTTAATACTCTGATGTTGGAAGTGGAACATGTAGGCCAGTCTCTGAATTTTCTTATCAGCATGGTTATTGATTCACTTTCAGTCCTGGTCTATTCATTATTTTTACTACTTATATCATGGAAACTAACCCTCATAATAGCTCTCGCTGCCCTGGCTCGTTATCTTGTATCCGGTATATTCATAAAAAAAATGAGAAGGCTGGGAAAAGAAACCATGCAAGTGAGAAGATTGCTAAACAAGCACCTGATTAGCATTTTTCAGGGAATAGAGGTAATTAAGTTATACACAGCCGAAGCAAAAGAATCTTCAGCTTTTAAGAAATTAACACAGAGTCTTTTGAAGAATGTCAATGCAATGGTTATGAATCAACAACAAAACAGGTTTTTTGACAGCCTTATTGGTTTTGGAGGTATATGCATAATCATTTATTTCGCTGTATCACGTTTTTCAATCTCAAGCACATCCCTGATAGTTTTTCTGGCCATAGTACTCAGAATAGTTCCCAAGATTTCAACCATTAATGACGCAAGAATCAGGATTGCCGAGTACACAGCAGGCATCAATTTTATTGAAAAGGCATTCAGAGATGACACAGTGCAGCCTGTTCTGAAATGGGGAGAAAAAAGCAAAAAGAAACTTTATGATAAAATATGTTTCGAATCAGTTCACTTTTCTTATCCCAACAGCAACCATTATGCATTGAGTGATATTAACCTATGTATAAATGCAAATGAGACAATTGCAATCGTGGGCGAATCAGGTGCCGGTAAATCAACCTTTATTCGTCTCCTCTTGAGACTTTTTGATCCGGATAAAGGTAGAATAACCGTTGATGGAATTGACTTGAATGAAATAAAACGATCAGACTGGCGAAGGCTGGTCAGTGTGGTAAGCCAGGATACCTTTATTTTCGACGACACAGTAGAAAATAACATCAAATATGGTGTTGATGATGACAGTTATACTGACGAAGAAAAATTCTGGCTGGCAGTTAAACAGTCAAGGAGTGAAGAATTTATAAATGCTCTACCAGAAAAAGTAAAGACGGAATTGGGCGAACGGGGCGTAAAACTCTCAGGAGGCCAAAGGCAGCGCATTGCCATTGCCCGTGCTTTTATGAGGGACAGTGATATCCTTGTGCTGGATGAAGCAACGAGCGCTCTGGATAGCGGTACTGAACAACTAATACAGGAAGCGATCTATGATTTAAGCCGAAACCGCACAGTAATAGCTATTGCCCATAGACTATCAACAGTTAAAAATGCAGACCGTATTGTCGTTTTTAACGAAGGCAAAATAACAGAAATTGGTACACACCAAAGCCTTATAGAGAAAAATGGCATCTATAGAAAATATTATGAAACACAGATTTTTTAAAAGGATTCCTATCTTAGCTACCGGTGGATATCTCTGTTAGCGACCCACGCCCCACAGGGGCAGTTTATCAAGGAGTAACTTTTTTGAAGTTACTCAGAAGCTCCATAAAAAACGAGCAAATATGCGCATCAAACAAAAGGCACTTGATCAAGCAACAAAACTATTGAAAAGAGGAATCCAAATTGTTGGGAGAGATAAAGCTACGGTGATTTTTGCCCATTTGTCAGAAGATCTTGCGCCAGTCTTCGCCTTAAAAACTGAGGTTGGAGAAATAAAGTTTTTCTGTCCAGGAAAGTTACCTGAATGGCGTGCTAGAACTTTACTTACAAAGGAACCAGAAACTATTGAATGGATACATACCTTCAATAAAGCAGAGATTATTTGGGATATTGGTGCAAGTGTTGGAGTGTATTCTCTGTATGCAGGAGCGAAAGGAATGCTCGTACTAGCATTTGAACCTCACCCAGGCAATTACTATTTGTTGAGCAGAAATATAGAAATCAATAAAATGGATGATAGGATATCGGCTTACTGCATAGCTTTCAATGATACAACAAAGCTGGATACTTTCTATATGGCAAACACCGAGCTCGGCGCAGCCCTAAATAGCTTTGGTGAAACACTCGACTGGGAGGGTAACACTTTTACAGCATCTTTGAAACAAGCAATGATTGGGCTTAGCATAGATGATTTTGTTGAACAGTTTAATCCTCCTTTTCCAAACGGCATCAAAATTGATGTTGATGGCAATGAAAATAAGATTGTTAAAGGGGCTAGAAAAACGCTTACTGACAAACGACTCAAATCAGTTCTTGTAGAATTAGACACAGATAGAAAAGACTATTGCAAGGAAGTAATAGATATACTCGAAAACTCAGGATTAAAGTTTTTCAAAAAACAGCATGCTCCCGAATTTGATAATAGCAAGTTTTCTAATGTGTACAATCACATCTTTGTACGGTCGTAGTAAATTGGGCTAATACTTATAATATCTTATAAGGTGCTGCATTTGACCGCTATTCCGCTGTGCTCCATAGCGGCACCGTGAGTTTTGTCCTTAAATAGAAGATACTTTTGAAAGGCTGTACTATGAAAGTTGCTATACTCTGTGGTGGTTTTGGTACCCGTTTGAGAGAAGAGACAGAGATAAGACCAAAGCCCATGGTCGAAATTGGAGGTATGCCGATTCTATGGCATATCATGAAGACATACGCCTATTACGGGTTTAACAAGTTTATTCTTTGTCTTGGTTATAAAGGTGAAGTTATAAAAGAGTATTTTTATCACTATGAAATCCTATCAAACGACTTCACAATTGAGCTTGGCTCGAAGAACATAGAAATATATCCCAAGCATTCAGAAACAGGATGGGAAATTACATTAATAGACACAGGGCTAAACGCCATGACAGGCACACGTGTAAAACGAATTGAGAGATTTATTGATGGAGATACCTTCATGTTAACCTATGGAGATGGGGTAACAGATCTGAATGTTCAAGAATTACTGAATTTTCATAAAAGCCATGGCAAGATAGGAACGGTAACGGGGGTATCTCCACCTTCCCGATATGGCGAGCTCCTGATTCATAAAGATCAGGTAATTTCATTCAATGAGAAACCTATAACCAATAATAACTCAATTAATGGTGGTTTTTTTGTATTTAACAGGGCGTTCTTCAATTACCTGAAAAACGACGATAATTGTGTCCTGGAAAGGGAGCCTTTAGAAAAATTGGCTTCAGATGGTGAACTAAAAATATTCCAGCATAAAGGCTTCTGGCAGTGCATGGATACCTACAGGGACTATAAATACCTGACTGAGTTATGGGAAAATGGTAATCCTCCCTGGAAGGTATGGTAGGGTTGGTTGAGGGGCTGATTAGTTGAGTAGTTGAGTAGGAGATTATGCGGGATTACTGGCTGAACAGGAATGTATTTGTAACAGGCTGTACTGGACTTTTAGGCTCATGGTTAACTAAACTCCTGGTTGAAAGGGGTGCCAATGTTACAGGCTTGATAAGAGACTGGGTGCCTAAATCCAATCTGAACTGGTCCGGATTTATAAATGAAATAAATGTGCTAAGAGGAGAAATTGAAGACTACTTACTCCTGGAGAGAGTCATCAACGAATATGAAATAGACACAGTCTTCCATTTATCTGCCCAAACCATAGTCAGCATTGCAAACAGAAATCCAATATCCACTTTTGAAACCAATATAAAAGGTACATGGAATCTTTTAGAAGCATGCCGGAGGAATCCAACAGTCAAAAGAATTGTAGTAGCCTCCAGTGACAAGGCATACGGAGAGCAGGAAATTCTGCCCTATACCGAAGACACACCCCTCAGAGGTTCTCATCCGTATGACGTTTCAAAGAGCTGTGCTGATTTAATTGCATTTACTTACTACGACACTTATAAACTGCCAGTCTGCATCACCAGGTGCGGGAACTTTTATGGTGGGGGGGATTTGAACTTCAACCGGATCGTCCCCGGAACCATTCGTTCGGTTATAAATAACGAATATCCAGTAATTAGAAGTGATGGTTCATTTATCAGGGATTACATTTATATACTTGATGCGGTTAATGCCTATCTATTTTTAGCAGAAAAGATGGACACACTGCTTATATACGGAGAAGCCTTTAATTTCAGTAATGAAATACAAATATCTGTTTTAGAATTAGTAAAGAAGATATTGAAAATGATGGGCAGAGAAGATTTAGAGCCAATCGTATTAAATAAGGTTAAAAACGAAATTCATCATCAATATCTTTCAGCACAAAAGGCAAGAGAGGTATTGGAATGGAAGCCTTTATATACCTTAGAGAAAGGACTTAGCGAAACGATAGAATGGTATAGGGAGTTTTTTAGTAGATAGTTGAGTGGTTGAGTAGATGAAGAACAGAATGGACAAATGAAATCTGATTTCCGTGACCTGGAAGTATGGCAAAAAGGACAAAAGCTATCACTCAACTACTCAACTATCCCAGAGGAAATATCCATGATTCAAGGAGTAACGATTAAACCATTAAGAAAAATCCCGGATGAACGGGGATCAGTTATGCATATGATGAGGGTTGATGATCCGGAGTTTGAAAAATTTGGCGAGATATATTTTTCTACCGTGTATCCGGGTGTAATAAAGGGCTGGCACATTCATAAAGAGATGACATTAAACTATGCTGTCATATATGGGATGATAAAGCTGGTACTCTATGACGAGAGGGAAAATTCGCCAACCAAAGGAAAAATACAGGAAATATTCTTAGGTTTGAATAACTATTGCCTGGTAAAGATACCTCCCTTGGTCTGGAACGGTTTCAAGGGTATCGGAACAACCATAAGCATAGTTGCCAACCTTGCAACGATTCCTCACAGACCTGATGAAATTGAAAGATTGGACCCTTTCAACAACCATATTCCTTATAGCTGGGAGCTAAAGCATAAGTGAAAATATTAATAACCGGTGGATTGGGATACATTGGAGGGCGAATTGCAAATTACCTTAAAAGAGAAGCAGAAGATATTAAGATTAGTCTCACAACAAGGAATAAAGACAGAAAATTACCCTCATGGGCAAAAGAGTTTGAAATATTACAGATGGACGTTCTTGAAAAGGAATCCATTGATAAGTGCCTGGACGGAGTGGAAGTTGTCATCCATCTGGCAGCATTAAATGAGATTGACTCTCTAAAAGACCCACAATCCGCATGGGAGATAAATGTAAAGGGGACATTTAATCTATTAGAGCTTTCACGAACTAAAGGGATAAAAAAGTTTATCTACTTTTCTACCTTTCATGTATACGGCAATCCTTCAAACTCAATCATTACCGAGGAAACCCCCACAAAACCGTTTCATCCTTATTCAATAACGCACAGGGCTGCAGAGGATTTCGTGAGATACTTTGAGCATTATTATGGAATTAAAACACTAATATTGAGGTTGTCAAACGGCTACGGTTACCCCATGGATAAAGATATTAACAGATGGACTTTAGTTTTTAACGATCTATGCCGGCAAGCGGTAACAACCGGCAAAATAAGGTTAAAATCATCCGGCAGGCAGTACAGAGATTTCATATCAATTGAAGACATAGCAAGGGCTGTTTATCATTTTATTTTTGTTTTAAAAGACAAATGGGGGGATGGATTATATAATCTGGGTGGAAATTGTGCGATATCTATTCTGAATGCAGCCCAAAAAGTCGCAGAAGTCTGTGATGTTAAGTACGGGAAAAAAATTAAACTAGAGGTGCCCAATGAAAAAACAGCTCCAGAAGTTTTAGAGATGCCATTTACGTATAGTATTCAAAAAATTATGTATACAGGCTTTACGCTGAAAAGTGAAATGGATAAAGAAATTCTAAAGACACTCTCTGTTTGCGAAGAGTTTTTATAATATCAAAAAATGAATGACCCTTTGGTATCAGTAATAATACCTACATATAATCAAGCCAAATTCCTTGGTTATGCAATAGACTCAGTTTTTTCTCAAACTCATAAAAATTTTGAATTAATAATAGTGGACAATCACTCAGAAGATCAGACTGAAGAATTGGTATCCTCATATAAGGACCCAAGGATAAGGTATTTTATATTTAAAAACCATGGAATCATAGCCGCATCACGAAATTTAGGAATAGACAATTCAACAGGAGAATATGTAGCCTTTCTTGATTCCGATGACCTTTGGAAGCATGATAAAATTGAAAAGCAACTGGATGTTTTTAAAAAAAACCCTGAAGCCGGGATTGTGTACAGTGACTATGAAATTATAGGAGAAAATGGTGAGCCTGTCAGCAGGAGATATACACCGATACACTATGAAGGAAACATAACCAGGAAACTACTGCATTATAATTTTGCAGCCCTTTCCAGTGTAATAATAAAAAGAAGTTGTCTGGAAGACACAGGGAAATTTAATGAACATAAAGAGCTGGTAACCTGTGAAGATTGGGAATTGCTTCTTCGGCTTTCTCTTAAATATAAATTTTATTGGACACATTCAAGAGACTTATTTTACAGAATCCACCAGGGTAGTAAATCAAATTCCCAGGAAAGAGTAGCTGCAATATTGGCAGCTTTAGATAGTTTTTATTCTCTCTCCAATTTGCCAGAAACAATACATCAAATAAAAAACTCCGTTTATTCAAACGCATTCAAATTGGCAGCTATGCACTGTTTCCACTTACATGACTATGCTAAAGTAAGGAAACTTACCTATAAAGTATTTACTAACGATTTAAAACAAACGGATACTACCTTGTTGAGAAATTATGTTCTGAGCTTTTTAGGCAGCAGATTACTCCATACTATTACCAAAATTTATTACAAAATCAGAAATATGTAGAAAATAATGTTGGCTAATATTCTGGATACTGGCCGTCTTTGCATCCTATTATTCAGGATTTCTGCCTGGTTTCAGCATAAACCATTCAGACCATGCCGTTGGGTAGCTTTTTTCCTTTATAGACTCAATCTATTTTTAACTGGAGCAGACATTCCACCGACTGTCCAAATTGGTCAGAATTTTAAAATTCCCCATCCAGTCGGTGTGGTCATTGGCAGAAAGACAATTATCGGGAACTCTGTAAAAATTATGAGCGGAGTTGTTTTCGGATCACCAGATGCTTACCTGGATGAATTCGGAGAGATGTTTCCTATCCTCAATGACCATGTTTTTGTAGGAGCCAATTCCGTTGTTCTGGGTAACATCACGTTAGGCCCGTATACCATTGTTGGAGCTGGTTCGGTAGTGACAAAATCTTATACAGAAGGTTATGCCATGATAGGGGGGAATCCAGCAATCAAGATAAAAGACTATTCGCCAGATTTCCAGGTTCAGGTTTAGAAATTCGGAAGTTTATCGGTATAACCGCATGATTAATATTTTATATGTTCATAACGACCTGGATATAGGTGGCGCTCAAGCAATAAGATACATGTTTTTGAAACATCTTCCCAAAGACGAATATAAAATACATATTTGTTGTTTGAGAAAAAAGGGGAGATACGGGGATAAGTTAGAAGCTATGGGATATCGAATCAAGGAACTAACCCAATCTTCTCATTTTTTCTCGTTTTTAACTACCTATAAACTCTTTGCCTACATGAAAAGTGAGGCTTTCGATATTATTCATTCCTCTCTTTTTTTCGCCAACTACCACAGTACCCTGGCGGGCACACTTGCAAAAATTCCTTTGATTATTACAGAAGAACACGGGGAACACAGTTTTCATTTAAAGACAAGATATTGGTTTCATAGATTAATTGGACGATTAATAGCCCGTCTCAGTGATGTCATTTTGTGTTGTAGTGATGCCATTAAAAAAGACATTCAGAGACTCTATCATGTTCCAGAAACAAAAATAAAAGTGATCAAAAATATGGTGGAGGATGAAACACTACATGTCAGTCGATCGAGAAAGACCATTAGACACGAGTTACAACTTCCTGAACAAGCAACGGTTTTGGGGACGGTTTCTTCTCTGTCAAGGATAAAAAACCAGAGGCTTTTGATAGATCTTTTATATAGATTCAAGGAAAAAGAACTGTTTCTTGTATTTGTGGGTGATGGCCCGCTTAAAGAAGAATTAAGGAAGTACGCTATTTCGTTGGATATAAGTTCCAAAGTTCGTTTTACAGGGTGGCGAGACGATGTAGCAAATATCCTTAATTCATTAGACGTCTTCATACTGCCTTCTATCAGCGAAGGGATGCCAATCTCTCTGCTAGAAGCTATGTCTATGGGTCTGCCTTGCATCGCTACCCGGGTGGGTGGGATAGAAGAACTCCTGAGCGATGGTGTAACTGGCAAATTAGTCGAAGTCAATAACCATGGTGAACTGGCAAATGCTTTAGCCTGGGTACTGGATAATCGGGGGGAGGCAGAAAAATTAGGGCTAGCTGCCCGTCAACACGTAATCCAGAACTTTAAGTCCAGTTCATATGTAAACAAGGTGATCGAGTTGTACGAAAATTTAAAGAAAAAGAAAACCATGATGGTCAACTGAATCTGTAAGTTATGAGCTATACCCTGAAAATATCCGTTTTATCAATCTTCATTTAATCTTATCGGGAAACAAAGGAGAGAACCTCAGTAGAATATGAAAAAAATGGAAAAAAAGAAACTTAGCTTCAAAGAACGCCTGAATACTCATAACGTAACTATTGGCTCGTGGATTACTATAGGCAACCCTTATATAGCAGAGATTATGGCAAGGTCTGGTTTTGACTGGCTGACCGTGGATATGGAACATTCTGCTATAACATTACATCAGGCACAGCAAATCATACAGGTTATAGAACTATGCGGTGTACCTCCTTTAGTTCGTGTTGAAGAAAACAACGCCAATATCATAAAAAGAGTTATGGATGCGGGTGCCTACGGGGTTATTGTCCCTATGGTAAATACACAGGAAGATGCAATAAAGGCAGTAAATGCTGTAAAGTATCCACCTGTGGGAACAAGGGGAGTAGGACTTGCCCGTGCACAAGGATACGGCCTAGAATTTGAGGAATACAAAGAATGGGTAAACAAAGAAAGTATTGTTATCGTTCAGATTGAACACATTGAAGCAGTAAATAACCTAGAAAAAATCCTGAGTGTAGATGGTATAAACGCCTTTATAGTTGGACCTTATGATCTATCAGGGTCGTTGGGAAAACCAGGTGAATTTGATCATCCTGAGGTGAGAAAAGCCCTTAACCGTATAATGGAAGTGGCAAAAAAATATGGGGCGGTATCAGGGTTTCATATAATTCCACCGGATGCCAAACATGTCCTAAAAAAGATAGAGGAAGGCTACCGATTTATTGCCTTCAGTTTGGATACGTTGTTTTTGGGCACTTCATGCAGAGAGGGAATGAAAAAGATTATGCGAGGATTAAAGGAGAATATATGAACACTATTGGTATAATTCCTGCCCGGATGGCTTCATCCCGTTTTCCTGGTAAGCCTCTTGCCAAAATAAATGGTATCCCGATGATAGGGCACGTTTATTTTAGAAGCAAAATGAGCAGTATTTTAAATGAAGTCTACATTGCAACCTGTGACAGAGATATAATGGATTATGCAGGGTCTATCGGGGCAAGGGCCATTATGACCAGTGATACTCATGAGAGGGCATCAGATAGAGCCTCTGAAGCAATGCTTACGATAGAAAATGAAACAGGAAGAAAGACTGATATTGTGGTGATGATACAGGGTGATGAGCCGATGATTTACCCGGAGATGATTGACGCAGCAGTTAACCCCATGTTGAAGGATGAAAATATTCAGGTAGTAAATCTAATGGCTCCCCAGAAATCCCAGGAAGAACATAATGACCCCAATGAGGTCAAGGTGGTCATAGATAAAAAAAATTATGCAATTTACTTTTCCAGGGAACCCATACCCTCCTGGAAAAAAGGGGCAAAAGAAGTTCCAATGTTAAAACAGGTATGTATTATTCCCTTCAGGAGAGATTTTCTTATTAAGTTCAATGAGCTTGAACCAACACCTCTGGAAATTATAGAGTCAGTTGATATGTTACGAATTATAGAGCATGGGTTTAAAATCAAGATGGTGATGACTGACCGTGATACTTATAGTGTAGATACACTGGAAGACCTGTGTAAGGTGGAAAGTTTGATGAAAACTGATGATCTTATCCACAGGTATGCAGAGATTAAGTTATGAGCAAATATCTGGTGACAGGGGGAGCGGGTTTTATCGGTTCGTGGGTTGCAAAGGTCCTGCTGGAACAGGAACATGAAGTCGTCATTATCGATAATCTCACTACCGGCTATCTGGAAAATGTTCCAAAAGGTTCGGTGTTCATAAATGGAGACTGCCAGGATAGCTCAATTTATGACGACTTGACAGATACCAGGTTTGACGCAATCTTACATATTGCAGGCCAGTCCTCTGGAGAAATCAGTTTTGACGACCCGGTATATGATCTCAGTACGAATACAGAGTCAACATTGCACCTCATCAATTTTGGACTGAAGACCGGGTGCGAGAGATTCATCTATGCAAGTACGATGTCGGTGTACGGGGTAAAGGAAGACAGACCAGTTAATGAAGATGAAGAGCTAATGCCCGTTTCTTTTTATGGTGTTGGGAAGGTAGCCAGTGAACATTATCTCAGGATATATCATAAGATGGGAATCAGACCGACCTCTTTGCGGTTGTTTAATGTTTACGGGCCCGGTCAGAATCTCGAAAATTTGCGTCAGGGAATGGTAAGTATTTATCTGGCTCAGATGATTAAGAATAACAATATTATAGTGAAAGGCAGCCTGAATCGTTTTCGGGATTTCATATATATAGACGATGTAGTTAATGCTTTTTTAATTTGCTTGCGTGACGAAAGAACAATCGGCAAAATATTTAATGTGGGGACAGGAATAAAAACAACTGTCCAGCAGTTGATTGAAACCCTGTTTGAGGTTTATGGGAGAAAAGTACCTGTTGAAGTATCAGGAAACACACAAGGAGATATTTTTGGCATCTGTGCGGACATCAGTCTTTTTCAAAAAGTGGCGGGTTTTCAGCCATATGTAGAATTGAAAAAAGGATTGGAAAAGATGCTTGCTCAAGCACTCAGTCTGGAAAGGATGAAAAAATGAAGGATGGAAAGAAAATCATCTGTATCATTCCTGCCCGTCTGGGGTCTTACCGTTTCAGGGACAAACCCTTTGTTAATATATGCGGTAAGCCCATGATAGAGCATGTTTATAAACGTGCTGACATGACTGATTTTCTTGATGGGACATATATTGCAACCCCTGACCATGAAATAAAGGAGAGAGTGGAAGCATTCGGCGGAAAAGTTATCATGACAGGTAACCAGCACAGGAGGGCATCTGAGAGGGTGGCTGAAGCGGCGATGATTCTCGGCAACGATGCAGATATTATCATAAATCTGCAGGGTGATGAACCGCTGGTTAATCCCGAAATGTTACGATTGGCGGTTGAGTCACTTATCCAAGATAATTCTATAGTATGTGTAAACCTGGCGAAAAGAGTCTCGCAGGAATATGCAGAGGATAGAAATGAGGTAAAGGTTGTATGCGATAAAAAGGGTTATGCCATGTATTTTTCAAGAGAAACTATTCCGTCAAAATGGCTTGGAGATAAGAGGTTTGATTGTCTGGTTGAAGTCTGTGTCATGCCCTTTACAAAAGAATCCTTACAGCTTTATACGTCTTTGGAAATGACCACTTTAGAGGAAATAGAGTCCATTGACATGCTGCGATGGCTTGAGCACGGATACAGGGTAAAAATAATCGAGTCACCTTTTGAGACATACAGCGTAGATGTTCCAGAAGACGTGAAAAATGTAGAAAAAATCATGAAAAATGATCCTCTATTATTAAAGTATTAGGTGATCTAGGGGAAGATAATGAAAGAAGCCGATATCAGACCCCTTCATTTACAGAAGGAATTTCTGCGTTTGTCCAGAGAAGACATCAAAGAATTCTTTAACGATACAGTTAAACGTCTTTATTGCCCCTGCCCTGCATGTAAAGAATCAAAGGATTTCAAAAATCAGTTTACCAAAAACGGATTTGTTTACGTTGAGTGTCTGAAATGCGGCACTCTCTTTGCCAACCCTCGGCCTCCCGAATCGGCGATTAATAATTACTATAAGAGATCAAAAGCTACTAAATACTGGGCAGAACATCTCTTTAAAGAAACAGAGGAGGCAAGGCGAAAAGAAATCTTCTCACCAAAGGCTAAAATGGTTGTCGACTTACTGAGGGAAGCCTCAGGAGATGAAAGGATGGAAAACCTTCTGGATGTTGGGATGGGATACGGGATTTTTGGAGAGGAAGTCCAAAAAATAAATTTTTTCAACGAGATTACAGGGGTAGAGCCGTCAACTTATTTAGCTGCTATATGCAGGGAAAAAGGGTTTAGCATTATTGAAATGGCGGTAGAAAAAGTAAAAGAACCAAAAAATTATTTTAAGGCAGCAACCTCGTTTGAAGTCATTGAGCACCTTTTTTCTCCAGAAAAATTTTTAAGAGCGATCAATGGACTTTTGGCCAATAACGGTTATTTAATTTTAACAACGTTAAATATTAATGGTTTTGAGCTGTTAAATCTATGGAACAAATCGGACAGCATCTTCCCTCCCCACCATATAAATTTCTTTAATGTAGAATCGTTGGAAATACTTTTAGACCGAACTGGATACAGGGTAATAAAATCTTTCACACCTGGGAAACTCGACGTTAATATCATTGAAAACAATATCGATCTTGTTTCGCAGAACAGATTCATTCGGTATCTTATTAAGAAATCACCAACGAGTGTGAAGGAAAATTTCCAGAAGTTTCTTCAGGAAAACAATTTAAGCTCTCATATGTGTATGTTAGCCCAAAAGTTATAACGTGGGCTCTTGGCAGGTTGTGCAAAGGCATCTCTCTATGAAGAAAACAGCGCTCTACATTTTTGATAATGAAGGCTGGAATTCAAAGAGTGAGAGGACAATAAAGGAATTTAAAACCTATAAATACTATTTATTTGCCCTAGATGTATCAGGGCATTTATCCATCGCAGACTTTTTAAAAAAAGAATCTATAGACTATGAGAATTTAAACTCATCAGAAATCTTTCATGAAAATGCATATAATATCAGGCATGAATACATTAAATACGTTGGTGATATAGCAAAGAAACAAGTAAAAAGATCACAAAATATCTTAGATTTTACTAAAATGATTGATGAAAACTATTCGCTCTGGTGGTCTTCGTTAGTCGAAGAGAAAAGCACCTATAAGACATCAGTTTTTAAAGATTTGACTTTATTCTATTCAATAATTTCTACTGCGAATAAATATGATTGCAGTTTGGTAATAGCTGATTTTGAAAATTATGAGGTTATAAGAACTCTTATTAAAGCCTGCATTAAGCAAAAAATAGACCTGGTAACTCTTAGAAAAAACAACACCATCAGGTTTACCATAAAAAACATTATTAAACATTGTGTTGCAATATATGCCTTGATACTTGGATTTTTAAAGTTTTATCTCTTAAACAAGAGGTTAACCGCTGAAGTTACCTCAGAGAGTATCGAAACTGAAACGATTGGTGTAACCTATTTCCCCTTATTAGACAGAGAAAAATTAAAGAATGGGAAATTCGTTAATAAATACTGCCCTGATATTCAATCAGCAATAGAAAATGGGAAAAAAGAGAAAATCAAATGGATCGCCATCCCGGTAGAAATGGATGGTTACAAATATTCTGAAATTTTAAGGATAGGTAAAGATTTAAACAAGAAAGGATACAACCTGAAATTTCATCTTGAGTACTTAAAGTTGCATAGTTGGTTCTGGATAATGCTGAATTATCTGACAATGAAATTTAAATCAATGCTATATAAGAATAGAATCAAATTGCTATTCAATGACTTTTACAGAGACTGGGATGTATGGCCCATATTTAGAGAAACATGGTACAGGTCTTTTGAGGGTGCACATCTACTTCAAGAACTGATGCATTTTTATTCTTTCAAGAATACTTTTAAAGGGCAGAAGCATCTTAAATTAGCATTTTACATTTTTGAGATGCAGCCCTGGGAAAAATCACTGTGTTTCAATGTTAAAAAATATACAAATGCAAATTTGCTTGCCCTTCAGCATGCAATATTACCTTACTACTTCTTAGGCTATTTTAATTCCAGGGTTGAGCTTGAGGGAAACGACCTTTGTTCGATACCCAAACCAGATTTGATTGCCTGTTCAGGTGAGATTCCTGCAAATTTCCTGAGAGAGTGTGGATGGGGAAACAAAACCATTCAGGTATGGTGTAGTTTCCGGCATCAATACTTATACAAGGTACTTTTAAACAACTATTCATGGCAAAGAAAGAAGAATCAGATTGTTATTGCTACCAACCTGCACGCTGATGAATCAAGAAAGCTTATCCAGCTTTTCAATAGCATAAATATCAATAATTACGATTTTAATGTCATTATAAAAACCCATCCTGCCCTAAGTCTGAACCATATTATTAATAAAGACGAGATTCGATTTAATTTTACACAATCCAACCATCTGCTTGAGAAGCTATTAGAGGAGTCAAAGATCTTAGTTGCCTGCGGTTCAACTGCAAATTTAGAAGCCCTGGCATATCAGTGTAAAGTTATAATACCCCTGATTGTGAATACGCTTGATCACAGTCCTTTTTCAGCCACAAGAGTAACAGGATTATTTAAATATGTCTCTTCAAGTGCTGAACTGGAAAATGAAATTACAGATATAATAAACAAAAATGACCAGATCAACGACTCTGATATGATAAAGGCAAAAGACAATGTCAACGAGTTTTTCAAGTTTGTCGATATGCCATGTGAATATCTGAGAGACAAGTTGAGTGCACTGGGAGTCCAGTAAAATAAATGAAAATTTTGATCTCGACATCTTCATTTGCGGAGTACGACAGAACCCCTTTGGATACTCTAATGGAACATGAATTAGAGTTCCAGCTTAATCCCCATAAAAGAACTTTATCAGGAGAAGAGTTGACAAATCTTTGCCAGGGATGTGCTGGTCTTATAGCTGGTACAGAGCGAATCACTGCGGATGTCCTTCAAAAGCTCTCAGAATTAAAAGTTATCTCTCGGTGCGGGGTGGGGGTTGAGAATGTAGATATTACTGCCGCTGATAAACTGGGGATAAAAGTATTCAATACTCCAGATGCTCCAACACTTGCAGTTGCTGAATTAACTATCGGGTTAATGCTTAATTTGCTACGAAAAGTTTGTGATATGGATAGAAAACTTCGTAACGGACACTGGCAAAAAAAGATGGGAAACCTCCTGTTTTGTAAAAAAATTGGCATAGTTGGTTTTGGAAGGGTTGGAAAGAAAGTGGCTGAGTTTCTGAAGCCCTTTGGTTGTGAGATAGCCTATGCGGACCCTTTTGTTGAAGATGGACTGATGGAATTAAAACGACTATCTTTGGAAGAGCTGCTTGTCTGGGCAGACATCGTGTCTATCCATGTTTCCGGGAACGAAAAGCTATTAGGAAAGAGGGAATTTAAAATAATGAAAAAAGGGGCATGGCTAGTTAATTCCTCCAGAGGCGGTATAGTTGACGAGGATGCATTACACAATGCCCTCAAAGCAGGTGATCTATCAGGTGCCGCTTTGGATGTCTTTGCAAAAGAGCCTTACAACGGTTCTTTGAAAGATCTGAACAGTGTTATCCTGACTCCACACATTGGATCTTATGCAAAGGAAGCAAGGATACAGATGGAAACACAGGCGGTGGAAAATCTTTTAAAGGGTTTAAAAGAGGTGGCGTAATTGTCAAAGAGAGCGGTAATTTTTGGTGGTTCAGGGTTTCTTGGAAGCCATGTCGCAGATGCATTGACAGCTGTGGAATATGAAGTGAGGGTTTTTGATATTCGTCCATCTCCGTTTATAAGTAGTAAACAGGAAATGATTGTCGGAGACATTCTTAATGAATCCGCTGTTGAAGAGGCTGTGTCAGGGTGTGATTTTGTTTATAACTTTGCAGGCATTGCAGATATAGATGAAGCCAGCAAGAGACCGCTGGACAGTGTAAAGTATAACATAGTAGGCAACTCTATTATTCTGGAAGCATGCAGAAAAAACAGTATCAAGAGGTTTATGTTTGCCAGCTCACTTTATGTGTACAGCAAGGCTGGTTCTTTCTATAGAAGCACAAAACAATCCTGTGAACTCCTGATAGAAAACTATAAAGAGGTCTTTGGATTACCCTATACCATACTCCGATATGGTTCTCTTTATGGACCACGAGCTGACAAGAAAAACTTTATTCATAAGATATTAACTGAGGCACTTACTAAAGGAAAGATTACCCGCGAAGGTGATGGAGAAGAACTAAGGGAATACATCCATGTGTATGATGCAGCCAAAGGCAGTATAGAAATACTTACAGACGAATTTGTCAATCAGTATGTAATAATCACTGGCAATCAGCAGATGAAGCTGAAAGACCTTTTAAGTATGATAAAGGAGATACTTGACAACAAAATAGAGATAAAATATACCCCCCCTTCATTCAATTATCACTATGAGATTACACCCTACACCTTTGCCCCGAAAATTGCAAAAAGACTTATCAGCAAAAGCTATGTTGATCTGGGCCAAGGGCTTATTAAATGCCTTCAGGGTATATATAAAGACCTTTATCCGCTCCCCACTTATGATGGGCTGGTGGTAAAAGAATGAATACAGTGCAGAAACTAAGGGTTAAAGTGATAATTTTTGATTTTGATGGGGTAATTGTCGAATCTTTTGATATAAAAACCAAGGCATTTGCAATCCTCTTTGAATCTGAAGGGGAAATAGCGGTCAGAAAAATCATAGAGTACCACACCAGAAATGGTGGTGTTTCAAGGTATGAGAAATTCAAATATATATATGAAAACATATTAAAACAACCCTTAACAGAACTAAAGTTTCAGCAATTATGTAAAAAATTTTCAGACCTCGTTGTAGATGAAGTTGTAAGCTCATCATATGTAAGGGGCGCAAAAGAGTTTTTAGAAGAACATGCAGAATTGTATCGATGCTTTATTGCTACGGGTACTCCACAGGAAGAAATAGAAGAAATAGTAAGAAAGAGGAATATAGGGCATTACTTTAAGGGTATCTATGGCGCACCTATAAAAAAGCTTGATATTGTAAAAAAGATAATTAACAAAGAAAAAATTACTCCCTCAGAAGCTATCTATATAGGAGACGCCTTGAGTGATTATGAAGCAGCAAAAATAAACTCAGTTACTTTTATTGCAAGGGCTGGGACAAAAGACAGTCTGTTTGCAGACATCAGTTGTTTAAAAATAGAGGATTTAACATTGCTTCATAAAATAATTGAGAAACTATAACTACAAAATGAGTTTTAAAAAGGGGAAATAACTTGAAAAGAGTTTTAATAACTGGCGTGGCTGGAATGGTCGGTTCTCATTTATTGGATGCCCTGCTGGAAAAAGGTTACGAGGTAGTGGGCATTGACAACCTGTCTTTCGGCAAACTAGAAAACATAAGCGGCAATGTAAATGGTCCCGGATTTAAATTTTATCAGGTAGATGTTCTGGATTTTGAAACAATGAAGATA
The DNA here is from genome assembly GCA_040757775.1 of Thermodesulfobacteriota bacterium. Lineage (NCBI taxonomy): Bacteria > Pseudomonadati > Thermodesulfobacteriota > Thermodesulfobacteriota bacterium. The sequence continues at coordinate 81,190 of JBFLWQ010000003.1, read as the reverse complement.
CTGGGAAAAGATGTCGATATAATCGTTCATCTAGCCGCAGTTAAAAAGGTTGGGGAGGCTGATTCAAGTATGGCAACCCTAATGGTAAATGGAAAGGGAACGGAGAACGTCTTGGAAATTGCTAAGATGTGGGGTAGTAAGGTTATGTTTGCCTCAACCTCTGATGTTTACGGGATGTCTCCAGATATACCCCATCGGGAAGATGGTGACCTTCTTTTAGGGCCAAGCATGATAAAAAGATGGAGCTATGCTGTATCAAAACTATACGATGAACAGATGGTATTTGCCTATTATAAGGATTACAGCGTTCCTGTTGTTGTCCTTAGATATTTTGGTTCATTCAGTTCACGTTCCAGTTTTACCTGGAGCGGAGGGCATATCCCGATCTTTATCGATGCCATATTGAAAGACGAAGAGGTTATTATCCATGGAGATGGAACCCAAACAAGATCGATGGGCTATGTTACGGATCTCGTTGATGGAACCGTCCTGGCTATGGAAGAGAAAGAAGCAACAGGTGAAATTATCAATATTGGCAACGATGAAGAGCTTAGTGTTATTGATAGCGCTTACCTTATACATGAGATTGCAAATACTGGTAAGGAGTTAAAGCTAAAATTTGTACCAATGGAGGAAATTTTTGGGAAGTACAAGGATATTATGAAAAGAAAACCAGACCTTACCAAGGCAAAAAAAATATTAGGTTATGAGCCAAAAGTTTCACTCCGTAAGGCTATAGAAATAACTATTAAAGAACGAAGAAAGATATTACACAACATAAATTAACATATTAACCTGCTACAATTAAAAATGAGGCAAACTTTTTGATAATCTTTATCATCCCAGCATATAACGAGGAAAAAAATATTCTTAGTTTAATTAAACTCACTGCAAATAAAATGGAAGAGCTGAATTTACCCTATAGATTAATTGTGGTTAACGATGGCAGCACGGACGGCACTCTCTCCTTATTAGAAAATTATCAAAAGTTATATCCAATTACAATTCTAAACCATGAAACCAACAAAAATGTTGGTCAGGTATTCAGAACAGGTTTTCAATATACCCTGAGTCAAATAAAGGCTGGAGACATTATAGTTACTAAAGAAGCAGACAATACCAGTGACCTGGGCATACTGGATAAAATGCTACACAAGATAGATACTGGTTACGACGTTGTATTGGCATCATGTTACGCTAACGGCGGTAAAGTATTAAATACTTCCTGGGATCGAATAATTCTGAGTTATGGAGCTAACCTCCTGGTTAAAACCCTTTTTCGAATTAGAAATGTTCATACCTACAGCTCTTTTTACCGTGCCTTCAAGGCAGAAATGCTAAAAGCAGCCTACTCGGTTTACGGACCCAACTTAATTGAGGAAAAAGGATTTGCCTGCATGATTGAAATGATAATAAAACTAAACAGACTGGAACTAAAAATAACTGAAGTACCCATGGAACTAGTATGCAGTGCTCGCATAGGGAAAAGCAAAATGAAGCGTATAGAGACTATCATGGGCTATCTTCGTGTTATTAGGAAAGAACTGTTCAAAAGTTCAAATTATAAAGAATCTGTCAGACAAAAATTTCTAGAATACCAATATACACAACCTCCAAAAAATAATTATGTTAAAACTATTCCATAAACACATCCCTTTGTATTTCCTTCTAATAGTAATAGCATTAGTCTTCAGATTGCCAGGGATAAACAAACAGCCTATTTTGGATGAAGGCTACTCACTAAAGGCTGTAAACGGAGCTTGGGGGCAGATTATTGCTGATAGATTTCTTGATGCCCACCCTCCGCTTTTTTATTTTCTTATTCATCTCTGGGGACAAATCTCAGGCAATATCGTTTGGCTACGTTTATTCTCTGTTTTGTGTGGCAGTTTAGTCTGTGTTCTTTTATACCACCTGGTTTTAAGACTATTTGGAACCCAAATTGCCCTCATATCCTATGTTCTTTCCGCTATATCACCGCAGTTGATTTTCGTTTCACAGTATTCACGACCATACGTCCTGGCACTTATTTTCAGCCTTTTATCCGTTTCATTTTTCATAAACATTATGGAGGAATCTAAAGAAAAAAATCCGGCATCTCTATCGAATATTTTATTATACCTACTGTTAGCGCTACTGAGTTTGTATACTTTCTATTATTCAATATTTATTATACTGAGCGTTTTTATCTGTGGAATATACTTATTGAAAGTTCAACGACCATTTATTTTAAAATGGTTAATCGGGCATATGCTGGTAGGGTTCGGATACCTTCCCTGGTTTTTTGTTCAACAAGGGCAGATGGCTCATCTGAGGGACAATATCACCACTAAAGTCCAGTTCCTTCATGAAAGCAGAATGGGTTTCTACTGGGGGGAAATTCATATTGGGGCCATATTAAAAACCTTTCTCAGTGTTTTCCATTTTGATGATGTTACAGGAAGTCTCAGATATTCAAGCCATTTCTCTTTTATTGCCTTTCTGATAGTTTCCGGAGCTGCTATTGCCATTGGCATTTATTTATTAATCAAAGGATATAAGTTCCTTCGTAGAAAAGAAAAGCTAAGCAATGCTACCTTCCTTGTGGCTTGTTTAATTTTTGTACCTCTCATCTGTATTCTTTCACTCTCCATCCTTGGTGATTTAGGTATCGCAGGTGTCGGCAAGCTGGCAATTAACCCCCGCTATTTTGTTCAAAGTTCGATATTATCCGGCGTTCTGATAGCAGGTGCATTGCTTTCCTTCTCTCCCAAATTGCTACGTTATGGACTCATAACATTAGCTGGATGTTTTTTTTTATTCCTGACAGCCCGTGTATGGAGCTTTAACTCCTATCCTTACGAGGAAGTCGTAAATTACCTCACTAAGAACGAAAAATCAAAAGTAGTTATCAGTATCCCTAACCCTGTAGATCGAATATTAATTCAGTTTTCTTCTTTACCAAAAAAAAGTTCGTTAAAAAACCCTGCCGTAATAAGTTCAACCGACCAGTTGACAAATATATCCGAAATACTGGATAAAAATGAAAGCTTTTATTTATGGTTTACAGGGACTGCCTATAATTCGATTAGATATCAATCACTGATAAAGCAATTCGAAGTATTAGCTATGCAGCAAGGTTATAAGAAGGAAGAGGAAAAAAATTTTCAGGATATTATTTTCTTGTCTCTTTATGTAAAAAGAAACTAAAAAGGATGCCCAGATAAGACTTGGAAATTAATAAGCTGGCAAAAGTGAATAATCAGAAGATGTTTCGCATAATTGTCCTTATCTTGATTGCTGTTACAGTTGGGTTCCTGCATGTATATCCTGATGTCAGGTTCTTGCATGACCTGGGTCCAGGTTTTAAAGGAATAGGTTTTCTAGGAGCAGGCGATGAACCCACCTATCTCAGCCGAATAGCAGGAATCTACAAGGGTGATTGGAGGCTAGCCAACCCTGGCATATACGAACACAGAAACGACCCTATTATTCAACCTGGTTTGTCTGAGTTTATCCTTGGAAACTTAGGAAAGATTTTTGGCATATCAGTCGGGGGACTGGACATCTGGGGTACTTTACTTTTACCCACAATCCTATTCATTCTGTTTTTCAAACTGGCAGAAAGGCTTTCTGGATCTTTCAGGATGGGTGTAATAATTGCCCTAACGATTATGGTAGGGTATTACTGGTTAAGTCCCAATATACGAGTTATTCTTTCTTCCTTTAGTAACCGCCCCCTTTTCTTCACCAGGCCAATAAGTCCACAGTTTCATTTCATCCCCTTCTTATTATCTTTGTGTTTTATCCTTCAAATGATTCTAACCAATAAGAAACATTGGGCTATTCTGGCAGGGATGACAGTTGGCATATTGTTTTATATCAGTGTTTATTACTGGACATTTATTTACGCTGGAATGTTTGTTTACCTTCTCATCCAATGGATTTTAAAAAAAAAGAAAGAACGATGTAAGGACATTATACTGGCATATGCAATTTCTTTTATAATTTCGTTACCGTATTGGTTTACCGTCTGGGAATTAAGCAGCCATCCAGACTACCTAGAATTTTTCAAGAGGCTTGGAGGAATGCATACAAGGGTTCCTATAATCCCGTTGACAGAAATATTTGCGATTGTTTTGATAATTTCAGGTGGATACCTGGGAATTATCAAGAGAGATGAAAAATTCTGGTTTTTGTTATCGTTTGCTATAGGCGGCATTGCGTGTCTTAACCAACAGGTCATAACAGGAAAAAGCATTGAACCATACCATTGGCAAAGCTATACTAACAAGACATTCTTGATCATGGCTATCTTTGTCCTCTTTCATGGTTTTTTAAGCAAATTGACAAAAAACTATCCACCTGGAATAGAGAGATTTGGGGGGAAAATTATCTTTCTTATGGTGTGTTTTTTGATACTGGTTCTGGGTTTTATCCAGCAAAACAATTATTACAGGGTAAATATTGAAGGTAATAGACAACTGCAAGCCATGGCTGCACCTCTCAAGTGGATAGATAAAAACACACCTAAAGATGCTGTAATCCTGACTTACCCTCCTGATTTTGATCATTCGGAATTGATAACCACGTACACTAAAAATTACGTTTACATCTCAGATCCTTTTTTTATCGCTTCTTTACTATCTGATATGGAAATTGAGGAAAGGTATCTTTTTGCATTAAGTTTCTTTGGTGTTGCTGAAGATAAAGCCGAGGCGTTCTTTAAAATATTGGATGGAGGGCTGTTCAAAGGTATGCAGGTTCACGCATTGTATGGGGGAAACCGTCCAAAAAATCAGGAATATATAGAAGGGCTAAAAAGACAATATGCCATGCTTCAATTAAAAGACCCTGTATCTTTAATTCATAAATACAAGGTCGACTACGTACTCACTAAACGGGATTTAGAAAAGAATCTGCTTTGCCAATCTCAAATGGCTCAATCTATTTATAAGGTTTATGGTGATGAAAACTACCTGATTTATATATTCAAAAACGAACAGCGGAGGGGGAATGCCTAATCCTAGCCTGTCTATATTCTTTCCGTGCTTCAATGACTCTGGAACTATCGGAAGTCTCGTGGTAGCAGCCGATGCCGTAGCCAAAGGTCTAACCGATGACTATGAGATTATTGTCGTAGATGATGGAAGTTCGGATAACAGTAGAGATTTATTGCTTGAGTTACAAGACAAATATCCCAGACTACGTTTAGTTTTTCACGAGATAAATCAGGGCTATGGCGCAGCTCTGCGTTCTGGTTTTTTTAATTCCACCAAGGATTTGATTTTCTACACCGACGGTGACGGGCAATATGATGTTTACGAGCTTCGTAAGCTCTTCAATGTTATGCAGGATGGTGTAGATATTGTTAATGGATATAAAATAAATCGTGGTGACCCACTTCACCGGGTTATCATCGGTATAATTTACCTTCGACTTATGCGTCTTTTCTTTAATTTCCATATTCGTGATGTGGATTGCGACTTCCGCCTGATTCGTCGTCACGTCTTTAATCATATAAGCCTTCACCACAACAGTGGTGTTATCTGCCTGGAAGTGGTTAAAAAGCTGGAACTGGCCGGATATCGTTTTGCCGAATTCCCTGTTCATCATTATCATCGAATACATGGCAAATCTCAATTCTTCAATTTCAGACGTCTATTTAAGACTACTCTTAGCATACTGCGCCTCTGGTACGAACTTGTGGTTAAACGGGACATACCAATAAACATTGCCTATAATGAAGAAAAACCTGTCAACAGGGGAGTTTCCCATAATAACACGTAACAACCCTTTAAAAAAACTGTCATGGACCTATTGAAAAATATCAGATGGATTGATTTACCTTCTAAAGTGGATTCCCGAGGTATATTAACATCTATAGAAAGTGGAACAGATATTCCCTTTACTATAAAGCGCATTTTTTATATGCACCATATTACAGCTGGCAGAGGCGGGCATGCTCACATCGATACAGATCAGGTCATAATTGCCCCTTCTGGAACATTTAAAATAGATATTGCTGACGGAGTGACATCAAAAACATACGAAATGGATAATGCCACACGCGGTCTCTATATCCCAAGAATGATTTTCATAAAACTCTATGACTTCTCTCATGACGCAGTTTGTCTGGTTCTGGCTAATACTCATTATGATATTTTAAAATCAATAAGAAACTGGGAAGAGTACATAAGAATTGTGGGGGAACAATCATAACTCATCTGATTGACATTCATAAATGAATTTAATAACGATGTTAAAAAAACAAAAGAAAACATAAAATGGATATGGTAGGAAATCTTAATTCCAAAGAATCCGGTTTTTTACGCTCTGCTTTAACAATAGAAAATCGATTCCAGAGCATGGATGAATTTATGTCCTGGTTTAACTCCAGAAAAACATCACATCGGTTCTCAGTAGAACAGATCCCTTTCAATGAATTTGACAACTGGTATTTTGAAAGTCAATCACGAAATCTTGTTCACAATTCCGGAAAATTTTTCAAAGTTGAAGGAATCAGGGTAAATACAAATTTTGGACATATTAAAAAATGGGACCAACCGATTATCAACCAGCCCGAAATTGGGATTCTCGGTATTATAACCAAAGAGTTTGACGGTGTTAAATATTTTCTCATGCAGGCAAAGATGGAACCGGGCAATGTAAACATCATCCAGTTGTCTCCTACCGTTCAAGCCACTAAAAGTAACTACACCCAGGTACATAAAGGCAAAGAGCCAGTTTATCTTGAATATTTTCTTGACAGAACAAAATCAAAATTTTTAATCGACCAGTTACAGACTGAACAGGGTTCCCGCTTTCTTCGAAAAAGAAACCGCAATATGATTGTGGAAGTGAATAAAGACATTCAATTGCACGATGATTTTTGCTGGTTAACATTATGCCAGCTTAAGAAGCTTTTAACCATCGACAATCTTGTAAACATGGATGCCAGATCGGTTTTATCCTGCCTCCCATTTATTGATGAAAATCTGGAACGTTATTATGAATCACTGCCTTCAAAGGAGCATGATCAGATAGAATTATTCAACCAAAGGCTTGACGGATTTCCCAGGGATTTATTTATTTCAATGATTGACAGGAAACATGTCTGCCACAGTTCAGATGAAATAATCAGCTGGTTCACAGAATTAAAAACAAGATATGAGTTAAAGATTGAACATATTCCTTTAAAGGATGTTTCTGGTTGGATACGTACTGAAAGAGAAATTGTTCATGATAAAAACAAGTTTTTCTCTGTTATCGCAGTTTCGGTAAAGGCAGGAAGCCGTGAAGTTTACAGATGGACACAACCTTTATTGAAACACACTTCTTATGGTATCGTAGGCTTTATCACCAAAAAAATAAATGGCATACTCCATTTTTTAGTTCAGGCTAAAGTGGAACCCGGGAATTTCGATATCGTTGAAATGGCTCCCACTGTGTCATGTTCCGGTGCAGAAGATAGAATCCAACAGCCTACCAGACCACCTTTTTTAGATATATTTATGAATGCTTCATCCAGGCATATAAAATATTCTGCTGTTCAATCTGAGGAAGGTGGACGTTTTTACCATTTTCAAAATAAATATATGGTACTTGAGCTAGAACCTTCTGATTTATTGGAAATTCCTGAAAATTATATGTGGATGACACTTGGCCAAATAATGGAATTCACAAAATACAACTTCTTCAATATTGAAGCCAGAGGCCTGCTTTCTTGTTTAAGTTTATTATGAAATAAATCAGTCTATCATTGCCTCACAATCAAACAATAAAAGATAATAACTTCAATTAAAATAGTATGTTGAGGTCGTAAAATGCATCTACTATTTATTGGATATTCCAGAATTGTTCAAAAACGAGTTTTACCTGCGTTACTGAAACTATCTTCCGTAACCTCTATAGATATCGCTTCACGCACATCTGCTTTAAAAATATCCTTGCCTGATAAATTTAAAGGTGAAATATTCGACAACTACGACAAGGCTCTGTCTAAAAGCAAGGCAAATTTAGTTTACATTTCAATAGTTAACAGTGCTCATGCAGAATGGGCGGAAAAAGCACTTAAGAGGGGATTTCACGTAATTGTTGATAAACCATCTTTCACCTCTATTGATGACACAAAAAGGTTAGCAGACTTCTCACAAAAATACAATCTATGTTTGGCAGAAGCAACCGTATTTGCATACCATCCTCAAATTCAAGCAGTTAAAAATGTCTTTTCCAGCATAAATAGTGAACCAACCAAGTTAACGGCAACCTTTTCTTTTCCACCCTTAAACCATGATGATTTCAGATATAAAAGGGAATCAGGAGGTGGTGCTCTTTGGGATCTTGGTCCCTACGCTGTCGCAACCGGAAGGTTGTTTTTTAATGATGAACCAAAAGAATTTTTTTGCCGGGTATGCACTCGAAGCGGAAACGATGATATAGACACGTCTTTTAGTATGCTCGCAATTTATTCAGAAGGTAGAGCCATGATAGGCCATTTTGGTTTCAATACAGAATACAGCAACCACCTTAATATCTTAGGGACTGATGTATCAATCGATATAGATCGCGTCTATACAATTCCAGCTGAAATGGAGAACGAAATCCACATAAAACAGCATAATAAAAACACTTCTCTTAAGACTCCCAAGGCTGATAGTTTTTCCCTTTTTTTACAAAAAGTAATAGAAGGCATTCAAAAAGGAGACTCTAGAAAGTTCGTTGAAGATTTACTGTCGGACGCATCAGTATTACACAGATTGCGTTTAATCGCTTTTAAAGGGTAAAATATGACAATAAAGGTTTGGGATTATCTAAAAGAATATGAAAAAGAAAAAGAAGAAATTCATGCTGCAATTGAAAAGGTATTAAAATCAGGGTACTTAATTCTTGGAGAGAGTGTAAGGAAATTTGAAGAAAAATTCGCAAGGTACTGCGGAGTTAAATTTGGAGTAGGTGTCAATAGTGGCACAGACGCCCTCTTCCTAGGGCTTAAAGCATTGGGAATAGGTCCAGGAGATGAGGTAATCACGGTAGCAAATACAGCAGTCCCGACTGTTTCTGCCATTGTCTCTACTGGCGCAGCACCCCGTTTTGTTGATATAGACCCAGGAACATATCTCATGGATACTTCATTACTTGAAAATGCAATTACAGAAAAAACAAAATGTATATTACCTGTTCATCTCTATGGTCAATGTGTTAACATGGACGATTTAAGGAGGGTAGCCAATAGGCACGAATTGAGAGTTGTAGAGGACTGTGCCCAGAGTCACGGAGCAGCTTTTAATGGGGAAAAGGCAGGTTCAATGTCTGACCTCGCAGCTTTCTCATTTTATCCCACCAAGGTTTTAGGGGGATACGGAGATGGGGGAATGGTAATAACAGATGATGAAAGCCTTTACGTAAAGCTGAAGAGGCTGCGTTTTTATGGTATGGAAAAGACTTATTATTCGGTAGAGCATGGTCATAATTCAAGACTTGACGAACTTCATGCTGAGATTCTTCTGCGTAAACTGGCTCATCTTGATGATTACATTAGCCGGAGGATAATTCTTGCCCGACAATATGATAATCTTTTGCCAGCCAGTCTCTCTTTACCAAAAACGATGCAGGGAAATAAACACGTTTATTATTTATACGTATGCCGTCATACGAGAAGAGATAAAATTATATCTGAACTGCAAACAAGGGATATTCTCGTCAATATAAGTTACCAATGGCCTATTCACACCATGACAGGTTATCAATTTTTAGGCTACAAAGAGGGGGATTTACCCCATACAGAAACAGCCTCCAGAGAAATTTTTTCTCTACCAATGTATCCTTCTTTAACTGATAATGAACAACAAACTGTTATTACTGCCCTCCAGGAAATATTAAATAACTTATGAATCCGGAAGAATATAAAACTATCGCTCAACTTGAAAATTCTCATTGGTGGTATAAATCTCTACACAGATTGGTTATCGATACACTGAAACGTATTCATCCTTATGATAACACGCCAATAATTCTTTTAGACGCGGGATCCGGTACAGGTGGGCTACTCAATGCTCTGCAAAAGATATACCCTCTTTGGACCCTTATTGGTGCAGATTTATCTCCTTTAGCTTTAATTCATTGCCAACACAGAGAAAATACTCACTTTTTACAAGCCTCAGTAGAACATATACCTCTGGATAATGAGTCGGTAGATATACTTATTTCTCTGGATGTTCTCTATCACATGAATGTGAATGACGACGAAAAATCACTAAAAGAAATGTACAGGGTTACTAAGAAAGGAGGTCTCTTGATTTTAAATTTGCCGGCTTTTGAATTCCTGAGAGGTCACCACGATAGGGTAATCTGGACAAGAGAGCGTTATACCAGGATTAAGCTGTGCAAAAAAATACAAATATCCGGTTTTGAAATAGTAAAATGTAGCTATCGTCATATGATTTTATTCCCAATCATCTCCATAAAAAGGTTGACTGATCGGTTGAGAAAACATGAGTCTACTCAGTCCGATTTGAAATCTCTACCTTTCTGGCTGAATGGTTTTTTAAATTTCATTTCTCAATTTGAAAACAGAATTATCAACTATTTTGATCTTCCGGTGGGAAGTTCCCTATTCTGTTTAGCCAGGAAACCATGAGAAATTACAATCTTAATTCATACTCTGCCAAGTTATATTTTATCATTGGAGTTTTCTTGTTAGGGGGAATTAGCTTTGTCTGGGTACCCAGAGAGGACGTAGCACCTTTCGTCATTCTTCTTTTTGGTATTGTTATCGCTCTTTTTGTTACCATTTTGATGGAGCCTCATGACTTTAAAACTATTTTCTCTCTTTTCATTATAGCTTTTGCTATCAGAGTTTTTCTCAGTACTTTGTTATTCCTTTTATCCTATTCTTACGGAAATACCGGGGTTGAAGGATATTTACTTAACAATGACGGAGTGGGTTATGATTTAAACGGGTGGTATATTGCCCAGCGTCATAACGCAGGGTTTGAGGTAGATCCATTCTTCTATCTAAGAGAGAGTAACCTTGGCTGGACTTTAACCAGCTATCATTTTTGGGTTGCCAGAGTTTACCAGATGACTGGCAGAAGCCCCTTGAGTCTATTTTTCATTAATTCCTTTTTAGGTGCTTTAGTCATCATCTTTCTTTACTCAATAACCAAACAATTACTTGACAAAAAAGCAGCTATACTATGCGCCACATTTGGAGGATTTTTTCCATCGGTAATCTTCTGGTCGACTCAGAATTTTAAAGAGCCGATAATCAATTTGATGTTATGTTTTGTATTTTTTCTATGGCTCAAAACCATACGTAAGTTTAATATGTTCTATTTTTTACTCAGTATTTTTCCTCTCTATGTTTTGTATAAGTTAAGTCCTCTCTTTATCCCCAGTCTTCTCTTAACTTTCTTTCTTGCGTTAATCACTCTACTAGGCGGCACCTGTAGAAAAACGATCCTACTTCTTTTTATGGCTATTGGGTTTACAGCAGCATCAATCAGTGTAATATATTTTTCTAATCTTCTAGAGCCTCTGATGATAAGGATGACAGGGGAAACAACGATACTAAAATTTATCGCCGTAGGTAGAGAGGCTAAGGCGTATGGAAATTTGGCTATTATGCCTGGGTTCAATATATCGACTCCAATGGATGCGTTACTTTTTTTGCCTATAGCATCAATCTACGCCTGGTTTTCACCTTTTCCCTGGCAAATAGGTTCAGCTGCCCAAATTATAGCCCTACCTGAAATGTTAATATTCTATCTCATGTTTCCCCTTTTCCTTAAAGGGATTTCTTATTGCTGGAAGAACAAATTCAGCGAAACTTTTCCTCTAATCTTCTTTATGGTTTTTATCATGCTTATGTTAGGTTATGTTGAAGGTAACAGCGGGACACTTTTTAGACACAAATCAGCAGTACTCTATCTCATCTTCATTTTCATCTCTATCGGTATTTTCAGAAAACCAGAAAATTATGAGAAAAACCTTCCTGTTTAAAGCAAAATTAAATTTTTAGAAAGGTCATAGCAACACAATGAATGTCCTCTACATATCATACGATGGAATTCTTGATCCAGTAGGTCAATCACAGGTTATTCCATATTTGTCTGGATTGATAACAAAGGGAGCCTCAATAACCCTGATAAGTTTTGAAAAGAAGGATAAATTGATGTCAACATATGCTGCAACCATTCAAAGCGATCTTATAACTAAAGGTATAAAATGGATTCCACTCCGTTATCACAAGAAACCCATTGTTGCTGCAACATCTTTTGATATAATACAGGGACTGTTGGTAGGGCTATTTATCACCTGGCGTGATGGTATTAAAATCATCCATGCCAGGGGGTATATCACAGGTTTGATAGCCCTGCTTATAAAGAAATTAACTAAAGTTAGTTTCATTTTTGATATGAGAGGGTTCTGGGCAGATGAAAAGGCAGACGCAAAAGCATGGTTCCCGGAGGGTACGCTCTACAGATTAACCAAATACATGGAGAGGATTTTTATTTGTGGATCTGACGAGATCGTTGTTCTGACAAAGAAAGCAAGAAAGACCCTTGAGGAGAAATTCAAACATAATCATGCATCTGTAATCCCCTGCTGCGTGGACATGGAACACTTTAAACCATGTCCGAGTGATAATTCGAATTTGAATATACCACAGGGGCGTTTCATCGTTACTTATCTGGGCAGTGTAGGTACCTTTTACCGTTTCGACGAAATAGTTCATTTCTACAGTTTACTCAGAGAGGAGATACCCAATGCATTTTTCTTGGCTATAACCAACAATGATTTACCTCTTATCTCAGAGACTCTCTCAGATTATAGTATTGAATCAAATAACTACCTCATTACTTCAGTTGTTCACCCGGAAGTTCCAACTATACTGAAACAATCTACTATTTCTTTGATTTTCTATCATCGTCCTCTTTCCGGGGTCGGTTGCTGTCCCATTAAGTTTGGAGAGAGCCTCTCCTGTGGAGTTCCAGTGGTTATAAACTCTGGAATCGGTGATTGTGACCAAATTGTCCAGAAGGAACGAGTGGGGGTAGTGATAGATGAGTATACTGAAAAGTCCTACGCTCGGGCCATTGAAGCTCTGAAAGAGCTGCTCAGAGAGGGCAATTCCCTTCAGGAAAGATGTAGAAAAGTAGCCCAAAGGTACTTTTCCCTTGAGATGGGGACAGAAGAGTACTGGAAAATCTATCAGAGATTACAGGTGTAGGTGTTCCCAAAGCATCGGCAAGAGGAGAAAAACGTTGTCAGAAAATATGAATATAGTTATTTTAGGAGCTGGTTTGACAGGTTTAAGTGCTGCTTACCACGGTGGCGGTACAATATATGAAAAGGAGAAAGAGGTCGGCGGCACATGTAGGTCACCGAAGATCAAAGGTTATACCTTTGATCTTGGCATTCACGTCCTACATACAAAGAACGATTATGTTTTAAACCTTTTGATCAAGAATTTAAATGCGCCCCTACTTGTTCAGCGCAGGCGAGCCTGGATATATTCTTATAATACACTGACGAGATATCCCTTTCAGGCAAACACTTACGGGTTACCGATTAAAGTGGTTAAAGATTGTCTTCTCGGATTCATCGATGTGTACAACAAAGACAGTATTAATTATGACAATTACGAAGACTGGATATATGCAACTTTTGGTAAAGGGATTGCTGAGCACTTCTTGATACCTTATAGTGAAAAATTCTGGACTATTCCCCCAAAGGAGATGACAGCCGATTGGCCAGATTCAAGAATTCCCAGACCAGAGTTGGAAGAGGTTCTGGAAGGTGCATTAAGCGACCAGAAGAAAGGTTTCGGTCCAAATTGGACGTTCAGATATCCCAAAAAAAACGGGATATGCACTATTCCAGATGCATTTTACTCCATTAATTCAGAGATATTTTTAAATAAAGAGGCTATTGGAGTAGACATTCAGAAAAAGGAAATCACGTTTAGTGATGGCTTCAAAAAAAGGTACGACAAGTTAATCTCTACTACACCACTTCCAGAATTAGTGAAAATAATACATGATTTACCCGGGGAGGTAGTCAATGCCTCACAAGGCTTGAGATACAATTCAATTTTTTGCGTTAATTTGGGGATTAAGAATCCTAATTTAAATGATGCCCATTGGATTTATTATCCCCAGGGAGATTATTCTTTTTTTCGGATAAGTTTCCCAAAGAATTTCCTTGAAAACTCAGTCCCAGAAGGGAAAAGCTCGATTACGTCTGAAATTTCATATTCACAGTTTAAAGAACTTGATAAAGGTACAATAGTGGACAGGGTGATAAAAGACTTAATTAAAGCTAAGGTCCTAAAACGTAATGATAAAATAGAGTTAATAGATACTCGTGATATAAAGTATGGATACATCATATATGACCACAATCGGAGCAAGAATTCATCTATAATCAAGAAATTTTTGATGGATAACAATATCTATACAGCGGGTAGATATGGCAGCTGGGAATACTATTGGATGGACGATTCAATTTTAGACGGCAAGAGAGCCATAGATCATATAAAAGAGCAGAATAGAATTAAAGGTTAAACTATTCTTAAGGAAACTCATGAACGTATTATTCATTGTTCCTTATCCTACTGAAGGCCCCAGCAACAGATACAGAGTGGAGCAATATCTGCCTTACCTTAAGGGAAAAGGGATTGATTATTCTCTTCAACCATTTATTTCGTCCGATTTCTTTAAGATTCTTTACAAAAGAGGCAATCTAACAAAAAAATGTTTGTATTTTTTCTTGGCTTCGTTAAGAAGATGTTTGGATGTAATCAAAGGCAACGAATACGATGTAGTTTTTGTACATATAGAATCATTTCCATTTGGCCCGGCTATATTAGAGTGGTTTTTTTCAAAGCTAAACAAACCGATTATATACGATTTTGAGGATGCAATTTATTTACCAAATTTCACAACCAATAATAAATTCATAAACTATTTGAAATGTCCCCATAAATTTTACCAAATTCTGGGGTTAAGCAGTCATATAATTGTTTGTAATAAATATATGAGAGACCTTGTTTATCCCTATAATAATAATGTTACGGTTATTCCAACATCTATTGACACCGAGAAATTTAAATTAAAGGATTTCAGCTTTCACAATAAGAAACCTATTGTAGGCTGGATTGGGAGTCATACTACATCATATTGTCTTGAGCCACTTACAAAAGTCTTTATCTCGCTAGCTAAAAAGTATGATTTTTACTTGAAGATAATCGGTGCTGGAAAAGACTTCAGGATACCCGGGGTAAATATAATTAACAAAGAATGGACGTTAGAAGAGGAGGTTGATGACTTTCAGAAACTGGACATAGGGATATATCCACTCCCGGATGACGAGCGTTCAAAGGCAAAAACCCCTTTTAAGACAATTCAATATATGTCGGTTGGCGTACCTGCTGTTGTTTCGAGGGTTGGTGGAAATATAGACATTGTTCAAGATGGCGTGAATGGTTTTTTGGCATCAAAAGAGGAAGAATGGTTTGAAAAACTATCCAGACTTTTTGAAAACCCAGAATTACGGGTTAAGATTGGCAATGCCGGCAGAAAAACAGTTGAAGAAAGATTTTCCCTGAACCATAATGCCCCTCTCTTCCATCGAGTTATCACACAATTAGTTTAAGGAGGTAGATGAATGATTTTATTAACTGGCTCAAATGGTATGGTAGGCAGCTATTTTCATGAAATAAAAGCTACATTTGATGAAGAGTTAGTCTTTACAGATATTGATACACTGGATATCGGTGATTATCATGCGGTAAAAAAACAGATTTCCGAAAATGATTATACTCATGTAATACATCTGGCAGCAGAAACCGATGTGGATTTATGTGAAAAGGACCCTGATTACGCTTTCAAAATCAATGTATTGGGAACCCAGAATGTAGCCTTAGCTTGCCATGAAAAGGATATCATTATGGTATATATCAGCACTGCAGGGGTTTTTGGTGCCGATGGCAAGGCAGGCCCCTTTACTGAATTTGACCCGCCAAACCCAGCTAATGTTTATGGCATAACAAAATTGAAGGGTGAAGAGGTAGTGGAAAAATTTTTGCGAAAATACTTTATCGTTCGTGCTGGCTGGATGATAGGGGGAAAAGAAAAGGATAAAAAGTTCGTAGCCAAAATTAAAAAATTGATGAACACAGAAAAAGAACTAAAAATCGTTTATGATAAAATTGGAAGTCCAACCTATGCGAAAGAACTGGTTACAGGAATCAGGGAGCTGCTAAAAACAGATTATTATGGGTTATTTCATATGACCAATAAAGGTACTTGCAGCAGGTATGAGATAGCCTGTGAAATGGCAAAAATTCTAAATACTGACATAAAAATAACCCCCGTTAATTCTGCCCACTTTCCATTACCTGCCCCAAGAGCTCACTCTGAAGCCATGCGGAACATGAAATTAGACCTCTTAGGATGGAACCACATGAGCCATTGGAAGGATGCTTTAAAAGAATATCTTCTCAGTTTTGACGATAAGTAAGATACAAGAATGTGCGGAATAGTAGGCATCTACAATCCTAATAGCGGTGTTGACTTACACTCTTTAAAAGATATGACGAACACTCTTTCTCATCGGGGACCGGATGAGGAAGGGTATTTTGTTGATTTAGAATCAGGTATTGCCTTTGGTCATCGCAGACTTTCCATTATTGATGTCAAAACCGGTCAGCAGCCCCTATGCAATGAAGACCAGTCTGTCTGGGTAATACTGAATGGAGAAATCTATAATTTCCTGGAACTTCGTAAAGAATTAGAGACCATGGGACATCACTTCGAAAGCAGTAGTGACACTGAGGTTGTTGTCCATGCCTATGAGAGTTTTGGTTCACACTGTGTTAAGCATTTCAGGGGAATGTTTGCCTTTGCTTTATGGGATAAAAATGAAAAGAAACTCTTTATGGCTAGAGACAGAGTAGGTAAAAAGCCTTTGGTATACACACGTCTTTCCAATGGAACCCTCCTTTTCGCATCTGAAATCCAGTCCCTTTTAAAACACAGAGGACTCGGTAGAGAAATAGATACTGAGGCAATAAATTATTTTCTCAGCTACACATATATCCCCGCTCCCCTGACAATATTTAAAGGTATTTTTAAGGTTCCTCCGGGACACTCTCTGACTTACGATGGAGATACTATTCAGGTTCAGCCATACTGGCAATTACATTACTATCCAAAGCTACAGATATCAGAAGAAGACGCTATTGAGACGCTCATGGAGTTATTAAGAGAATCGGTTAAGATTCGTTTAATAAGTGAGGTACCATTGGGGGCATTTTTAAGCGGAGGCATAGATTCAAGTACTGTGGTAGCCCTAATGAGTGAATTTACAAATGGCCCTGTAAAAACCTTTTCTATCGGTTTTGAAGAGCAGGATTTCGATGAGCTAAGATATGCAAGAAGGGTTTCAAGACTGTATGGAACCGACCATCATGAATTTATTGTAAAACCTAAAGCCCTGGATATCCTTCCTACTCTGATCAGGCACTATGGAGAACCATATGCGGATTCTTCAGCTATCCCGACTTACTATCTTTCAAAGATTACACGAGAACACATCACTGTAGCCCTTAATGGTGATGGAGGCGATGAACTTTTTGCCGGCTATGATAGATACTTTGGGTTTAAATTATCATCATATCTGGACAACCTGCCTGACTTCTTCAAGAAGATGCTGGCATATCCAATAGAGATACTTTCCCCAGATTCGATTAACCCAAAAAGTAAACTCAGAAGGATTAAAAGGTTTTTTCAAGGGATATCTTTATCTCCAATTGAGCGGTATTTTCGGTGGATAAGTGTCTTTAGAGAGAGGGACAAGACGGGTTTATATTCTGAAGAGTTTAAGAATACACTGGGAAAAGTTTCTTCCATCGATCTACTTGCACCGTTTTTTAACAATCATGATTATCTCGACCCAGTTGATACCCTTCTCAATACTGATACCCATACCTATTTACCTTATGACCTTCTGGTTAAAGTAGATATAACCAGTATGGCAAACTCACTGGAGGCGCGATCCCCTTTCCTGGATCATGTCCTCATGGAATTTGTAGCCCGACTTCCTTCCAATTTCAAACTGCATGGACGGCAATCCAAGTATCTTCTAAAAAAGGCTTTCAACAGTCAACTTCCTTCTGAAAACCTGCACCGGACGAAAATGGGCTTTGGCGTACCAATTGCCAAGTGGTTCAGGGAAGATCTGAAGGATTTTTTGTCTGAAAACCTCCTGTCGAATACTTGCCTGAAGAGAGGTTACTTTAAGCCTGAAAGGGTCAGGGAGTTGGTTCATTCTCACATCGGTGGGAAAGAAGATTACAGCTATCATCTGTGGACATTGCTTATGCTGGAACTCTGGCATAGAGAGTTTATTGACAGAGACAGTTTCTGATTACAGGGAACTTCTAAACAAACCTCTTAGTAGTCCATCCTGAAATTTTTCGCGATGAACTGAGACCTTTACACAACCTGCCGAGAGCTTTGAAAAAGTCCTCTGAGAGCGAATTCATAGATTTTTTGGGGAACCCACCTTGGCGAGCGTAATGTAGAAAATTCACATGGTTGACCCGCCAGAGGTGGGGAGTTTCTGAATTTTCAATGAAGCGAGCTTAGATGGGTCAAAAAATGTATGCTGAAGCGAAAAGGGGTACTTTTGCAAAGCTCTCGAACTAAGTAAGTCATTATAAATATGTCTGTAAGCAAACTCATACTTGAGGACGGTTCGGTTTATTATGGATACCCTTTTGGGCATCAAAAGTCAGTTGCCGGCGAGGTAGTTTTTAATACAGGGATGGTCGGATACCCTGAATCTCTGACCGACCCTTCCTACAAAGGACAGATACTGGTGTTCACCTATCCTTTGATAGGAAATTATGGGATGCCAGATTTCAGCAGACGAGATGGGATATTGAACTTCTATGAATCTGATAACGCTAAGGTACAGGGGCTAATTGTTTCTGAATACTCACTGAATAATGACCACCGGAGCGCAGAGCAAAGTCTGGATGACTGGCTTAAAAGCCAGGAGATTCCGGGTATATATGGGGTTGACACAAGATCTCTGACAAAAAAATTGAGAGACAGGGGGGCTATGCTTGGCAAAATCATTTACATGGATAACGACCCCGGTTTTTATAATCCTAACAAGGAAAACCTCGCTGTCTTTGTTAGTATTAAAGATCCAGTATTTTATGAGGCAGGGCGTAAAAAGAGGATCGCTCTTTTAGATTGCGGATGCAAGAATGGTATTATTCGTTCTCTTCTCAACAGAGGGGTTTCTATTCTGCGTGTGCCATGGGATTATGATGTGTCCAATGAAAAATTCGATGGGCTTTTGGTTTCTAATGGGCCTGGTGATCCGGAGATGTACAAACAAACTATTTACAATGTCAGAAAAATAATAGAACGTAATTTGCCCATCCTTGGTATTTGTCTTGGAAATCAAATTTTAGCTCTTGCCGCAGGAGCTGATACTTACAAACTAAAATTTGGTCATCGAAGCCAAAATCAGCCCTGCCTTGAGGTTGGCAGTAAACATTGCTACACTACGTCGCAAAACCATGGTTATGCCGTTAGTGCTGAGTCACTTCAACAAGGATGGGTTCCATGGTACTCTAATTTGAATGACGGGACTAATGAAGGTATCCGACATATAGCCAAGCCCTTTTATGGTGTACAGTTCCATCCAGAGGCATCTCCAGGACCAACGGATACCTCTTTTATTTTTGACCAGTTCATAGGAATACTTGATGGATAGGTTCGACAAGGTTCTTATTCTGGGAAGTTCTGCATTGCAAATAGGTCAGGCAGGCGAATTTGATTACTCAGGCAGTCAAGCTATTAAAGCGATGAAAGGGGAAGGAATATATACAATATTAATCAATCCGAACATAGCAACTGTCCAAACCTCTGATGGTCTGGCAGACAAGGTATACTTTTTACCCGTGAACGAGTATTTTGTTGAGAAAGTTATACAAAAAGAAAAACCAGACGGAATCATTTTAGGCTTTGGGGGACAGACCTCCTTAAATTGTGGTCTTAAACTCAACGAAAAAGGTATTTTTAAAAAATACAATGTCAGGGTTCTTGGAACCCCGATAGAGGCAATCGAGTCCACAGAGAACAGACACATTTTTGCAA
This sequence comes from Thermodesulfobacteriota bacterium, assembly GCA_040757775.1. Taxonomy (NCBI): domain Bacteria; kingdom Pseudomonadati; phylum Thermodesulfobacteriota; species Thermodesulfobacteriota bacterium. The sequence continues at coordinate 61,028 of JBFLWQ010000003.1, read as the reverse complement.
AAAAACTGGATGAGATAAATGTGAAGTTCCCTGTTGGTAAGACCGCGAGCAGTGTAGAAGAGGCGATTCAAGTTACCAGAGATATAGGTTTTCCAGTTGTAATAAGAATGGCATATGCTTTAGGAGGGCTGGGATCTGGTATCTGTTATAACGAAGAAGAAGTTCAACATCTGTCTGCAAAAGCCTTCTCATATACAAAACAAATCCTGATTGAAGAATATCTGGAAGGCTGGAAAGAAATAGAATATGAGGTAATGAGAGATTACTATAATAATTGCATATGTGTCTGTAATATGGAAAATTTTGATCCTTTAGGTATTCACACCGGCGAAAGTATTGTTGTAGCTCCGAGTCAAACTTTAAATAATTATGAATATCATAAGCTGCGTGAAGTTTCCATTAAAGTTATAAGACACCTGGGAATAGTTGGCGAATGCAATATACAGTTCGCAGTAGATCCCAAATCAGATGATTACCGCGTAATTGAGGTAAATGCCCGCCTCTCAAGAAGTTCAGCTCTGGCATCAAAGGCAACAGGATACCCTTTAGCTTTAATTGCAGCTAAGTTGAGTTTAGGATTTAGCCTGGCTGAATTGAAAAACTCGATCACGCATACCACTTTCGCATGTTTTGAGCCGGCATTAGATTATGTTGTGGTAAAAATACCACGATGGGATTTAAAAAAGTTCAAAAATGTGTTTAAACACATCGGTACAGGAATGAAATCCGTTGGCGAGGTGATGGCAATTGGGCGTACCTTTGAAGAAGCATTACAAAAAGCAATCCGCATGTTAGAAATTGATGTCCTTGGTCTGGTCGGGAATGAAAACATAAAATTTGAAGACGTTTCAGAAGAACTAATCAAGCCAACGGATGAGAGAATTTTTGCTATCCCTTCAGCTATTACAGATGGATTCACAATTGACCAGATTTATGAAATGACCCATATAAATAAGTGGTTCTTATACAAAATCAAAAGGATAGTCGAAATAGCCGATGAGTTAAAGAAATTCAGGGACAGACAATGCCCCAGTTTTATCCTTAAAATGGCTAAACAGGCAGGATTCTCTGATTTACAAATCAGCAAATATCTGGAATCAAGCGAGGAGCAGGTTCGGTTGATACGGAGGGGCTACGGTATCATCCCATGTATAAAACAAATTGATACCTTAGCAGCGGAATATCCAGCGAAAACAAATTATCTGTATCTTACATATAATGGAATTGAAGATGATGTTGATTTCACTGAGAAAAATTCTGTTATCGTGCTGGGTTCCGGTGCTTATCGGATTGGAAGTTCAGTGGAATTTGACTGGTGCTGTGTAAATACAGTCAGGGTATTGAAACAGCTTGGATTTAACACTATTATGATCAATTATAATCCGGAAACGGTAAGTACAGATTATGACGAATGTGATCGCCTGTATTTTGATGAATTGAATCTCGAAACCATTGTTGGTGTTTATGAAAAAGAAAAACCCATCGGTATAATAGTATCTATGGGTGGACAGATTCCTAACAGCCTGGCTATGAAGCTTTTCGAAAGTGAAGTAAAGATTCTTGGCACCCATCCATTTTCCATAGATAAGGCAGAAGACAGGGAAAAATTTTCAAGCCTGCTGGATTCAATTAATATTGAGCAACCAGTCTGGAAAGAACTCTCATCCAGAGAAGATGCTATAAATTTTGCCTCCAAAATAGAGTACCCGGTTTTGGTACGTCCCTCCTACGTTTTGAGTGGTGCCGCAATGGGTGTTGCCCTAAACGATAAAGAACTGATCGATATACTGAAAAGGGCGGTAGTCGTTTCCAAAGAACACCCTATCGTGGTCAGTAAATTTATTGAAGATGCAAAGGAAATTGATATAGACGCTGTAGCTAAAAATGGAGAAATAATAGTGTCTATGATATCAGAACATGTGGAAAATGCTGGGGTTCATTCAGGTGACGCTACCCTGGTAACGCCACCTCAGAGGACTTTTTTAGAAACTATCAGACAAATTAAGGACTATACTTCAAAAATAGCAAACAAACTTGAGATTAAAGGACCTTTTAATATACAATTTATTGCAAAGGGAAATAAAGTCAGTGTTATCGAGTGTAACCTGCGGGCATCACGAAGCTTCCCATTTGTTTCCAAAGTTTATAAGACGAATCTGATAGAAACCGCTACAAAAGTTATTATGGATTATCCTGTTGAAAAGAAAGCAAATTCTTTTTTTGGACTCGAATACTGTGGAGTCAAAGCCCCACAGTTTTCCTTCACAAGGCTTCATGGTGCAGATCCCGTTACCGGAGTCGAAATGGCTTCAACTGGAGAAGTTGGTTGTATAGGCGAAGACTTTGAGGGGGCATTTTTGAAGTCATTAATCTCCGTTGGTTTTAAATTCCCCATAAAAAGTGTTTTGCTCTCCACAGGTCCTTTGCAAAACAAGGTGGAATTTCTTTCCAGCGCAAAGTTACTGAGCAATTTAGGTATGACACTATACGCCACAAGAGGAACAGCCGATTTTCTGAAAAAACACGGTATAGAAACCACCACACTTTTCTGGCCTCTGGAAGAAAAGAGTCCAAACGTAGTTTCTCATATCGAAGATGGTAAAATAGACTTGGTTATTAACATACCGAAAAATACACAAGAGGAAGAACTTACTAACGACTACATAATAAGGAGGAAAGCGGTTGATTTTGGGGTCAGCCTTATAACGAACATACAATTAGCCAATCGCTTTGCAGAAACTCTGGCCAATAAAAATTTGGAAAGTCTGGAAATAAAAAGCTGGGATGAATACTAACAATAAGCCTCTAATCAGAGTGTGCCCTATATGGATTAAAGTGATAATTAAGCTGGTCAATTGGTAGGTATTGAATAACCAGTTATAAATGAAAGAGGTTTCCCCTTTACAGTTCTGCGTTAATATCTCTAAAACCAGTGATGAATAAAAATATAACATACAGAATTACCAAGAACTTTTCGAGCCTCATTGCCGCACAGGTTGTCTACAAACTCATTATGTTAATTATGATGATATGGATAGCACGGTTTTTAGGCGCACAGGGTTTTGGGCAAATTTCCTATGGACTATCTTTTGTGTGGGTGTTTATATTTCTCTCTGATTTTGGTTTTTCAGAACTTTTTATAAGGGATGTAGTCTCAAAAAAGAATCTCTTTGAAAAATATATCAACAATATTGTTACACTTAAAATTTTTGTAAGCCTGGTATTCTATTCAATAATTATTTTGTTGGGCTGGAGATTTTCTTTTGGCATTGAAAAATTCTGGATCATTTCAATCCTTGGGTTGTCTGTAATTCTTGATTCATTTGTGTATTTCTTCCGGTCTCTATTCCGGGTTAAAGAAACTATGGGATATGAAGCAATCTTAATGGTTATAGAGGGTGTGCTAAAGATAGGTATGGTATTTTTAGCCATTAAATCAAAATTTGATCTTCATGGTGCGATTCTGATAGCAATTGCCCTGCTTATAGTAAGTATTGTGAACTTCCTTATAAATTTTGTAATTTTCATTTTTAATTATAAAAAATCTTCTTTTACTTTTTCCTCAGATTTATGGCGTTATCTCCTGGCGAACAGCTTTCCTTTTGCCCTCGGTTATATATTAGCACTAATCAACTTTAGAGTAGATGTTATAATGCTATCTGTGATGGAAGGAGATGTAGCAGCAGGATGGTATAATGCTGACTATAAACTGTTAGAGCAATTTTTCATTATACCAATAACGTTATCCTATGTGTTCCTGCCAGTCTTCTCAAAATTATCTAAATCATATGATAATTTACAGAAGATTTTTAAGCGAGCTGTAACCACTTTATTCATATTTGGGTTTGGCGGCGTGGGTTTATGTTATCTATTCGGAGACAAAGCAATCGAACTAATATATGGAAGAGAATTTGAAAATGCCAAGAACTATTTTTTTATCCTTTCCCTGGTTTTGCCAATTTTTTTTATTAAACCTATAATAGAAAAATTCTTATATGGATTGGAGAAACAGTTAATAGTATGCGGGCTATATTTAGCTGGAGTTATATGTAATATTATCCTGAATTTAATTATGATTCCACAATTAGGTATAAACGGGGCATCTATTGCAACTGTTATTAGCGAAATTTTGACAACAGGGTTACTATTTTATTTCGGCAGGACTTTAATATCATCGGTTCAAAAGAAAAAGGTAATTGAGCATAAAATACCGGTTATGTCAGATCTTATTTGATTCCTCGATTAACTAAGAGTATACAATGAATCGTTTAAAAGAATTGGAAAGGAGATTAGAAAAAGCAAGGGATATTGATGACATTGCAGAATTTACCCGAACAAAGAAACTCCATACGGAATTAAGTCAATTTGACAAATATAGAATAAAACTAATGCGCAGGGTTTTTAATAAATCCCTGAGTGGGATTGTCTTAGATACAGGCTGCAGTATTGGTGAGATGGTGAAATATTATGAAAGGCGTTCATCAAAGAGTATATGTTGTGACATGGATTTATTCTTAATAAGAGGCACAAGATATGTAAACAAAAATCTACCAAAATCAAGTTTTATATGTGCTGATATTAGAAACCTGCCTTTCCAGAATGCCTATTTTGATACTATTATTGCTCTAGAAATCATAGAACATCTTCCAAAATGTGATCATGAAAGAGTTATCAATGAGATTTTAAGAGTTGCAAAGCCTGATGCTGTTATCTACATTTCTACACCAAATCGATTTTCTCTGTCAGGAGTTGAGGGAAAGCTAATAAAAATTTTTGTAAGGGACTACAAATGGAGTGCATGGGATTCTAGTCATAAATATATATATTCGTCTCGGGAATTTATTCGTTTTACTGCTTCTAAAAATCTTCACATAAAGAATATTTACGGATTTTATTTCTTGCCAGGAAGTACCTTAGTAAGATTGCCTGCGATACTTCAGAGAATTTTGGGTACCTTTTCGTTTTTTATCTCACGGTCATTTGGTTGTTTCTTTCCACTGAAATACCTGGGCTTTTCAACTATCCTTGAGTTGAAAAATAGTAATTGATACCCTGAGAGCAAAAGACTTTGGAATCCATTATGGACAGCATGCAAAAAGGCAAAGTCAGAGACTATTTTAATTATGTTTCAGATGACTATCTTCAAGTTTATACTGAGGTTTTGCCCTCAGATTCGATACAGGCATATATCTTTCAAGAGAGGAAAGAATATATCTTAAATCTCTTGGGGAAGAACGGAGGTCGTGTTCTTGATGTGGGATGTGGCCCTGCGATCTTTATTAATGAACTTCTGGAAAGAGGCTGTCAGGTATGGGAAGTGGACATCTCCCATAAAATGATTGAACATGCAAAAAAAATACTAGGGAAAAATGAATCGACAGCGAAAGTTGAATTTTTGGTGGGAGATACCGAGCATCTAAGCTTCCCCAATAATTTTTTTGATTGCGTTCTTTGTGTAGGGGTACTTGAATATATAGATAATGAAAAAAAGTCCCTTGAAGAAATCTCGCGGGTTTTAAAGCCTGGTGGAGAGCTAATCCTGACTGTACCTAATATAACAAGTCCTTTTAATAAACTCGATAGATTGTTGATGAAACTTTTCAGAATATGTTTCCATATTTATCGCTACTTGTCCATATCTTTAGGCAGAGAGGTTTATTTGCCGGAGAAAAAGTTGTCTTTAAGAACAGATATTACAAACAGATTGTATTCATCTCGTTTGCTCGACCGAACACTGGCAAAAGAGGGGTTGAAAGTAGTTGATAAAAAATACCATATTTATCGATTTGCCTTCTTAAATCCACTGATCCCAAGTTTTGGTATATGGTTAAGCAAAAAAGGGGATATCTTTGAAAAATTACATCTTGACCAGATGGGTGTGAACTGCATTATCAAAGCAATAAAGAAACATGACACTTACTAAACTTAAAATATCTTACCGCCTGAAACTTCTAATCAGAGATCTTATTACATATTTACTATTACCAATTTCATCTTTAAAAATTGAAAACTCAATACCTATTTTAGTCTATCATTCTGTCGATGATATACCCCCGCATGAAGACTTACAACGACTCAATACTCCTCCGAGTCTATTTGAACAACATATTAAATACCTGGTCAATGCTGGATATCGAGTAATCTCATTGAATAATCTGGGGGATTATCTCAAGAAAGACAAACAAAATTGCTCCAAAATGGTTGTTTTAACCTTCGATGATGGGTACAAAAATTGGCATCATAATGCTTATCCCATTTTGCAGAAATACGGATACCCTGCAACGATATTTATTATCTGCGAATGTCTGGACAGTAATGAACCTTTCGGTTGGATTAAAAATGGTACTCAATATGGTTCTCCCCTCTCAATTCCAGAAATCAAGGAAATACTAAAAGACAACTTTACAGTGGGATCCCATTCTCTGTCTCATCCTGATCTGACCAAGCTTGCTTATGACGACTGTATCAGGGAGATTGGCGAGTCAAAAAAAAGGCTGGAAGAACAGTTTGGGAAGTCAGTAGATTATTTTGCTTACCCTTTTGGAGCACGGGTTCATATCACTGAAGATATAAAAAAACATGTTAGAAATGCCGGTTATAAAGGTGCGGTTTCAAATATCATGGGCATTAATAAAAATGATGCCGATTTCTATAGTCTGAAGAGGATAAGAATAGACTGGCATGATAATATTTCAAGATTCAGATTGAAGTTAATCGGAGCTTATAACTGGTTGGACAGGTTTCGATGAAGGTATTACTGATACAACCTCCATATACTATCCTTAAAACAGAGTCAAGATTCTGCCAACCGCCTCTGGGACTTGCCTATTTAGCGTCTGTTTTAGATAAAGAGCATGATGTTTTAATACTGGACTGTATAGCGGAGGGTTTTAACAATATAAGCGTCCAGAACAAAGATTTTAAGAGGTACGGTCTTTCCGAAGATAAAATAAAAAGAAGGATTCAGAAAATAAATCCCGATGTTGTTGGTGTTTCAAACCTTTTTACGGCGCAGGCAGAGGAAGCGCATAGAATCTGCAAAATAGCTAAAGAGGTCAATTCTTCAATTGTTACAATAATGGGTGGGGCACATCCATCGGCCATGCCAGAGTTAACTCTCAGAGATTCTGATGTGGACTTTATTGTAATCGGCGAAGGAGAAAATACCTTAAAAAATCTTCTTGAGACATTTGGAAAGAACAATACTGTCAATGAAATTAGTGGGCTAGCCTATAGAAAGGATGGCAGAGTTATTATTAACAAGAAAAATGAATTTATAGACAATCTGGATACTTTACCCTTTCCAATATGGAAGAAGTTCCCGCTAAAAAAGTATTTCACTATAAATACTCCCCATGGGGCAAATGTGAAAAGATCACCCTTTCTCCCTGTTATTACCTCCAGAGGGTGTCCAAATCATTGCACTTTCTGTTCTATACATAATATATGGGGCAGAAAATTCAGAAAGAGAAGCGCGGAAAACGTCCTTTCTGAATTAGAGTATATAGTTTCCGAATTTGGTGTTAAGGAGATATTATTTGAAGACGATAACCTAACTCTGGATAAGGAAAGAGCTAAAGCAATTTTTAAAGGAATTATTGATAGGGATTTTGACTTTACTTGGTCTACGCCGAATGGCCTTTCACTCATGACATTAGATGATGAACTGCTGGAGTTGATGAAAAAAAGCGGGTGTCACAGCATAAGCCTTGCCATAGAATCAGGAGATAATAGGGTACTCAAGGAGATTATAAAAAAACCTATAAACCTCGAAAGGGTGGAGACTGTTTTAAAAAAGGCAAAACAGTTGGGTCTGGAAATCTCTGTATTTTTTGTAGTTGGTATGCCAGGCGAAAAAAAAGAAGATCTTGAGAGGACATTCAGGATGGCAAGGAACCTGCCTGTGGACCATATAAACTTCTTCTTTGCCACCCCGCTTCCCGGAACTGAGTTGTTTGACATATGTGTAAAGGAGCACCTGATTGATGAATCATTAGATTTCAGAAAATTTAAGTCTAATCTTCCTGTGTTTTCGACAAAAGAAATCAATATCTCGGAATTGAACTCTCTCGTGAGAAGGCAGAAGATCATCTTTCATACAAAAAGGGCACTGATGCATCCTATTGAATATTCTGGGAAGATAACCAAAAGGCTAATTGAACGGGTCATGTATATTTGATGATAAACGTTCACACGTTTACACGTGCAAAAAATAAGAAAACAGTGCTTTGCTGTTAGGTATTCAGGGGGTTTTTAATGAAAATAACACTCATATTTCCACCGTATTCTCCTAAAATATTTTCCGAGAATTTAAGTACGGTAGATGAGGAGTTTGCCATTGCACCACCGATAATACTGGCTTATGTAGCTGCTATACTTGAGAAACACTCTCATGAAGTAATGCTACTTGACGCCCGTGTCCTAAATATGTCAAAGGAGCAAGCTCTGGAAAGGATTAGAGGGTTTAATCCTGATATGATTGGATTTCGGGCAGAGACATACCATTTTCACGATTCATTGGAATGGGTAAGTTACCTGAAATCATACCTGAATATACCGGTGGTTACTGGCGGAGTTAATATGACGCTGTATCCAAAAGAGACGCTTTCTCATGATGCGATAGATTACGGTATCATAGGGGAGGCTATAGAGTCCTTACCCAGGCTTATATCGGCTTTGGAAAATAACGATGACTTCAGCAGTATTCCTGGGGTTGCATACAAGACACAGGAAGGTTCTGTTGTAATAAATCCGCCTTCGAATAACCTTGTGGACTTCGATTCTTACCCGTATCCGGCCAGGCATCTTCTCCCGAATGATCAGTATTATTCGTTTATATCACAAAGGAAAAATTTCACTATTATGCTTACAAGCACAGGGTGTCCTTTCAGGTGTACATTCTGTGCCATTCCCAGAGTTCACAGGGTAAGGTCACCCCAGAGCGTTATTGATGAAATAGATATGTGTTACAAAGATTTTAACATCAGAGAAATAGATTTCTTTGATGCTGTGCTCTTTACGCCCCGCAAAAGGATACTGGAAATATTTCATCTTCTAAAGGAACGCAAGTATGATCTGGAGTGGTCATGCCGGGCTCGTGTTGATATCGTTGATGATGAGGTTCTAAGGGAGGCAGCTGCTGCAGGCTGCCGTCAGATATATTATGGAATTGAGTCAGTCGATGAGAAGGTTCTTGATGCTGTTAACAAGAATATAGTGCCCAAAAAGGTTATCCGTGCCCTTGAACTTACGAGGAAATACAACATAAGCAGCATGGGATTTTTTATGGTTGGAAATGCCGGGGACACATGCAACACCGTCAGAAAAACAATTGAATTTTCAAAAAAACTTGATCTGGATTTTATCCAGGTATGCAGGACTATCGCCAAACCAGGAACGGACCTTGACAAACAAATGGTAGAGTTTACAGGGAAAGACCTGTGGAGAGAACATGTCTCAGGGAAAAAGATTGATAAGCGCCTTCCTTCCCCATGGTCTGATTTGAGTGAACTGGAAAAGGCTTTATTAACTAAAGAGTTTTACATGAAGTTCTATTTCAGGCCTAAGATTATAGCCAGAAGGCTCAAGATGTTGAAGTCATTTGAAGAATTCAAAAGATATGTCAGGGTTGGGATAAAAATGATTGTACAGAAATCACAAATTCCTTCTATAGTTACTGACACTACTGAGGCTGAAAAAATGCTGGAAATAAGTAAAACTTATTTGGATGAAGTAAAAAACCTGAAAGTCTCTGTAGTCGTCCCTACATATAATGAAAAAGACAATATCGTTCCAATAATATCAAAAGTTTTAGATGTTTTACCAGATGCCAATATTGTTATAGTTGATGACAAATCTCCTGACGGCACAGGTGACATTGCCGAGGGAATTGCAAAAGAAAAAAGCAATGTTCATGTGATTCACCGAACGGGAAAGAGGGGTTTGGGGTTCGCTTATAAGGATGGTTTTAAATATATATTAGACAATTTGGATTCGGATTATATATTTGAGATGGATGCCGATTTTTCCCATAATCCATGGTATCTACCATTGTTTTTGTATTATGCACAAAGCTATGACCTGGTTACTGGAACACGTTTTTTTGACAGGGTTAGTATAAAAGACAGGACTCTGTGGAGAAATGTAATATCCAAGACTACCAAATGGTTTGTGAACATTCTTACAGACATAAACCTGACAGATGTAACTACAGGGTTTAAGTGTTTCCAGAGAAAGATACTTGAAAAAATAGATTTGGATAACATTAAATCCAAAGGTTATGCTTTTCAAATAGAAGGTTCGTATTATGTAAGAAGGCTCAAAGGCAGGATAAAAGAAATCCCTATCCTGTTTATAGAGCGTAGCGTTGGCTGTTCAAAGATGTCATGGCGAATTATGTTTGAAGGGATGTTCTTGATCTTTAAACTTACATTGAAAAGGTTCATCCGCAACAAAATTAGACATAGAATTTAAAGGTAAATGGATTCAAGTTATATAAAAAAACGAGATGCGAAATCGATAAGTCGGTATCGACTAAAGAAAAGAATACATCAGATTGAAAAAGTTTTATTAGACCTAACTAATGGTAAAGCAGAGGGTATTTTAGATATAGGAACTGCTGATGGTCGGGTACTAGCTGAAATTACCAGCAGGTTTTCCTTTACAAAAGTCGTCGGAATAGAAATATTGCCCGATTTTGCAAAGATAGCACGTCAAAAAATTAATTGGGTTATTCAAGCAAAAGGTGAATGTCTCCCTTTAAAAAAAGATAGTTTCGGGGTAATACTAGCGACAGCAGTAATTGAACATATTAAAGAAACATCCCTCTTTTTAGACGAATGCTTCAACGTACTTAAGTCTGAAGGATTTCTTATAATTACACTACCGAATCCCTTTTTTGATTTTATTAATGGACTCTTTGTAAATACATACCATGTCCAAAGGTTTACCCTGGGTAAGATTAAACAGTTATTAAAAGCACATAATTTTAAAATAGAAGAAGCTACTCACTTTATGATTTCTCCTTTTTTCCAATTTCCTTTTGAAACAATCATAGAAAAATTTTTTAGAAAAATAAAAATGGATTTTCTTCTTTTTAATCAACTAATTGTAGCCAGAAAATTATAAGATGATAAAAAAAATAAAACTCGCCTGGTACTCTTCTAACAACCTAGAGAAGTTATTGTGGATATATATTATTTCCATTCCTTTTCAATGGACACCCACAATTCTCCATATACAAAAACGGATCCAGTGGTCTGAGTTAATATTTATGGTTATCTTCGTTGCCTATCTTATCAACTATTTCCTGGGCAAAAGAGATTTTAAGAAAAATCCGCTACAACTATCCTGTTTCATTATGATTCTATCATTCATACCTTCAATCTTAAATTCTGTAGCCGTGAGAAGTAGTCTTACTGAACTGGCTGGTTTTATATATCTTGTCCTTCTTCTTTCATTCATCATAAATATCTTCACAAAACCAGAACAGTTGAAAAGGGCACTGTATGTCTGGATTTTTACTGCACTTTTTGTCTGTTTAATAGGTCTGGCTGCTTTTGGTTTAAGTTTGGCAGGGGTAATTGATAAGTCCGATGCTATGTTATACTATTCGACTATAGAATCACAGGCACATCATTTTCCCAGAGTTCAGTCAACTTTGCTATCTCCCAACATGTTTACAACCTATATCCACACATCTTTAATTTTTCTAATGATAGTAATCATGGCAGGTACAGACCAAAAAGACAGGGGTTCTAAAATTATTTTAGTGGCAATCTCTTTCATTTTCATAGGAACAGCCTTCCTTACAGGTTCTCGAAGAATAACCGGAATTTTGTTCAGCCTCTTTATTATCGCAGCAAAATTTGGACGGAATAGGACAATGTCTGTAATCAAATATGCCACCTTCTGCGGATTTATAATATTTTTTCTCGTCTCATTGATAACAACTATCTTCGTAATTTTCCCCGTTAAAGTTGAATTTGATAAGTTAACCAAAAAAGTACAGGTCAACTTATCTTATTCATATAGCCTGCATTTTCTGCAACCGATAACCTCTTTGAACATGTTTAAAAAACATCCTTTGATTGGAGTTGGGATAGGAACCTACAACCAAAATTTCGGAGACAACGTTGAATGGGAAAAGGTGAAATCCAATTATGGTTTTGAGGCATATCCCGAATTTGTTAGACTTGTAAAAGACAAAACTCTAAACTTCGATCCGCATTCCGTTTATTTAGGTTCATTGGCTGAAACAGGTATTGCCGGTCTAGTTGGGGTATTGATCTTTTTCTCTAATATAATATATCTTTTAACAAAAAAAATAAGGCTAGCTACGGAAAGAGTAAATCAAAACGTTTTATGGTGCGTACTGGCAGGCATAATTGGATTTCTTTTAAATGGTTTTACAATTGACCTTTTGACTATGAGACACTTCTGGTTTTTAATAGGTATAGGTCTCACCCCTCTTCTCCTCCACAAAACAGAATCTTCAACTCACCCATCCTATCTTAAAACTCAATAGGCGAAGAAAGGCATTTAGCAACTGAAAAGATATTATAAGTATTTAGGATTTGTAATTCTGATTTTAATTATCTGGAAAATCGATATTCATCGATTGATTCAGATTATAGGGACCTTAAAAATTGATATTTTGATAGTTGTACTTCTTTTAAACCTGCCTGCAATCTTTATCAAGTCCTTAAGATGGAGATATATATTGAAACTTCAGTCCATTAGGTATTCTCTATCCCAGACCTTCGTATCTTATCTGAGTGGTCTCTTCGTCGGAATAGTTACCCCAGGAAGATTAGGAGAAGCTATAAAGATTTTTTATCTAAAAGAAGACCGGGGTATTCCTCTTAGCAAAGGATTATCAGGAGTTTTGGCTGACAGACTTTTTGATTTATGCTTTTTGATTTTATTTGGTATCTTGGGTAGTTGGCATTTGAGAATATTCGGACAACTTAACCAATTGGCAATGATCTCAATATCCCTGACAATTGTGGCAATTTTTATCTATTTCATTTCTAAAAACAGATTCAAAGATTTTATAGTACCATTCTTTAGAAAAAAATTTGGTGGTCTGGTTATAAGCTTAGAACAGTTTTTCATCGGTTTTAAAGATTTAGCCAGACCGATGATTATCCTGCCAGGATTCCTCACGGTAATAAGCTACCTTATATATTTTATTCAATGCCATTTAATGCTGCTATCCCTCAATATAAAAATAGACTTTCTAATAACCGTATTTTTGATGTCTTTAATTAATTTAGTCAGCCTTGTACCCATATCAATACTGGGAATTGGCACCAGAGAAGCCTCTATGATTTATCTTTTTGCATTAATCAATATCCCAAAAGAAGAGGCCATTGCTTTTTCATCTATAATTTTTGCTATATTTTATGTGTTCGGGGGATTTTTTGGGTATGGAGGCTGGGTACTAAGAAATAAAATAAGTCTAGCCAAGGTTGACAATGAATGATAAAAGAAAAGATAATTACCACATCTCAGTAATTATATAGATATAGTACATCCCAAATCTTATGAATCCAAAAAGTATGAAATTAATCTTAGTCGCTGGTGCCCGTCCCAACTTCATGAAAATAGCCCCTATCATCAATGCCATCAATAGGCATAATGAAAACAAAACCTCATCTGCTCCTGTTATCAATTATACGCTGGTTCACACAGGTCAACACTATGACTACGAGATGTCAAAGGTTTTTTTCGAAAACCTAAATATTCCTGAACCAGATGTCTATCTGGGAGTAGGCTCTGGAAATCACGGGGAACAGACAGGCAGAGTCATGATTGAATTCGAAAAACTCATTACTGGAGATATCCCAGATGCGGTAGTGGTTGTTGGAGATGTCAATTCCACCCTAGCTTGTGCATTAACCGCTGTTAAACTCCATATCCCCATTGCTCATGTTGAAGCCGGCCTTAGATCACTTGACAGAACCATGCCTGAAGAGATCAACCGTATAGTAACCGATGTGTTGTCAGATTATCTATTTACTACCTGTGAAGCCGGTAATAACAACTTGAGAAGAGAAGGCATCCCTGAAGAAAAGATTTTCTTGGTGGGCGACGTTATGATAGATACCCTCTTAGCTTATCGAGAAAAGGCTTTAAAAACTGATATACTGAGAAAGCTAAACATCGTATCTGATAATAAAGAAAAAATAATAGACTATTGCTTATTAACCCTGCACCGCCCTTCAAATGTTGATGATAAAAATTCCTTTTTAAAGATCCTAAAAGCATTACAAAAAGTATCAAAACAGATACCTCTTATTTTTCCAGTCCATCCCCGGACGAAAAAACAGATAGAAACTTTTAACATAAAGCAGTTTTTTGAAAATACTCCTTATAATGCATGGTACCCACTCCCTCCTAAAATATATTCCATCGACCCTCTCAGTTATCTGAATTTTCTAAACCTAATGATGCATGCCAAGTTCGTTCTTACCGACTCTGGATCTATTCAGGAGGAAACAATGGTGTTAAATGTTCCCTGTCTAACCCTCCGTGATACTACCGAGCGTCCTGATACCATTACCGAAGGAACAAACATCCTGGTCTGGAACAATACTCAAAAGATAATCGAAGAGGCAGCCAAAATTATGAAAGGACGAGGGAAAAAGAGTAAATTTTCTAAACAAAGTGACGGCAAGGCATCAGAAAGGATTGTCAAAATTTTGGCCCGAAAATTCAAATCAAAAAACGCAGAAAAAACTTTCTGAAGGTTAAAGGATAACGCTAGAACATATGCTGCAAGACCAGAACATCATTTGTATATCATCCATTGACTGGGACTTTGTCTGGCAAGGGCACCAAGAAATAATGTCTACATTTGCCAAACATGGTAACAGAGTATTGTTTATTGAGAATACAGGGGTTAGAACATTAACCTTTCATGATATTCCCAGGCTAAAAAAAAGAATCGGCAACTGGATTAAAAGTGTCAAGGGTTTCCGACAGGAAATGGAAAATCTTTATATCTTTTCACCCATATTTTTCCCCTTTCCCTATTCAAAGATTGCTCAACTTGTCAATCGCTTTCTCTTTCTGAATACACTTAAAAAATGGTTAAAAATAACCAGATTCTCTAATCCCATTATATGGACATTTTTACCTACCCAAACTACCATCAATTTAATAAATAATATCGAACACAAACTTGTTGTTTACTATTCTATAGCGGATTTTGCCCAGCTGACCAACAACCCCAAAAAGCTAAAAGAAACCGAGAGACAATTATTGAGAATCTGCGATGTGGTTTTTGCCCAGGGAGAAGAGATTAAAAACAGGTGCTTAGAACACAATCAAAATGTATATATATTCCCATTCGGTGTAAATATTGAGAATTTTCTTTCCTTCTCATACGAGGATTCCAATGTCCCCGAAGATATAAAGAGTATTCCCACACCGAGGCTTGGCTATATCGGGGGTATACATAAACATATCGATTTTGACCTTGTAAAAACACTGGCTAAACGAAACCCTAAGTGGTCTTTTGTATTTGTGGGTCCTCTACAAACAGATATTTCTAAGCTCCAGCGTTTAGAAAACGTCCACTTTTTAGGCAAAAAAGAGTTCACTGACCTGCCAGCCTATGTCAATTCATTCGATGCTGGTCTGATACCCTATGTCTTATCGGAATATACCAGAACAGTCTATCCCACAAAAATCAATGAATATTTAGTTATGAAAAGGCCGGTGGTTTCCACACCGCTTCCGGAGGTAATCAAGTTCAACGAGGAAAATGGAGCATTAGTCTACATCGGCAAAAACAATACCGACTTTGAAGAACAGATAAACAAGGCACTGAAAGAAAATGACCTGACAACACCTCAATTAAGGATTGAAGCAGCCAGGAAAAATTCCTGGACACAAAGAATCGAAGATATGAGTAACTTGATTGGGAAGGCATTAACGAAAAAAGAGTCAGAAAAGCTTAACTGGCAGGAACAAATGATTACTTTTTACTGGAGATACAGGAAGAGTCTCACAAAAACAGTTGTTACGCTGGCAGCAATCTTATATCTAATATTCTTCTCCCCATTAATCTGGTATTTAGCCAACCCATTAAAAATCCAAGAAACCCCAAAGAAAGCTGATGCTATTGTCGTATTAGCCGGGGGAGTAGGAGAATCAGGTAATGCCGGGGAGGGTTATGAGGAAAGGGTTGAAACAGGAGTTATGCTGTATAAGAAGGGTTATGCTCAGGACATCATTTTCTCATCGGGGTATGTCTTTGTTTTTAAAGAACCTGATGTTATGAAGGCGCTGGCTGTTTCACTGGGAGTACCTGAAAACCATATCATCCTGGAGAAAAAGGCAAGTAATACACACCAGAATGTTGTATATGTTAATGAGATATTGAATCAAAATGATTGGAAGAAGCTTATCCTGGTAAGCTCCCCTTTTCATATGAGAAGGGTTTCCCTTGTTTTCGACAAGGTCGCTCCTGACAAAGAGGTCATCTATACACCGGTAGCTTATAGCCATTACTATCAATGGCCTAGAAAATTAAGGTGGTTTTCTGTGCACAAACAGATTGCCATTGAACAAATTCGTGGCATCATGCATGAATATACAGGAATTCTTTACTATTGGTGGAAGGGTTACATATAATAACCGTTTGAACGTTTATACGTTAATAACGTGGAGTAACTATATATGACCAAGTATTTAGTAACTGGTGGAGCTGGATTTATAGGGTCTAACATAGTCCGGAAATTACTGAAAGAAAAAAAACAGGTAAGGGTCATTGATAATCTTTCAACAGGGAAAAAAGAAAATTTACTTGGTGTATTATCCCAGATCGAATTTATTCAAGGGGAGTTAACCCATCTGCCTACGGTAAAAAAGGCTGTTGATGGTATTGAGTATGTACTTCATCAGGGGGCAATCCCGTCTGTCCCACGATCTATTGAAGACCCGCTCAAGAGCACTGAAGCCAATGTAAT
This sequence comes from Thermodesulfobacteriota bacterium, assembly GCA_040757775.1. Lineage (NCBI taxonomy): Bacteria > Pseudomonadati > Thermodesulfobacteriota > Thermodesulfobacteriota bacterium. The sequence continues at coordinate 44,049 of JBFLWQ010000003.1, read as the reverse complement.
AGGAACACTAAATTTACTTGTGGCATCCAGAGAATCAGAGGTTAAAAGGGTAGTATATGCCTCTTCTTCTTCAATCTACGGAGATACCCCTACCCTTCCAAAAATAGAGGGCATGTCCCCCTTACCCAAATCCCCCTATGCCGTTTCTAAGTTAGCGGGAGAGCATTATTGTCAGGTCTTCTACCACATATATGGTTTAGAGACAGTGTGTCTGAGATACTTTAATATCTTCGGACCCCACCAGGACCCCAACTCCCATTACGCAGCTGTTATACCTAAATTTATCTCCGCAATTTTAAACAGAATCCCTCCCATTGTTTATGGTGATGGGTTACAATCCAGAGATTTTACCTATGTTTACAATGCAGTAAAAGCAAACCTGCAGGCATGTGAGGCAGAGGGAGTGGGTGGAGAGGTCTTCAATATAGCGTGTGGGGAAAGATATAACATGGTTAGACTGATAGAAGTCATCAATTCAATAACAGGAACGAACATAAATCCCATTCATCAAGAACCGAGAAAGGGGGATGTTAAACACTCTTTAGCGGATATATCAAAGGCTAAAAAGCTTTTAGGATATAATCCCATTGTAGACTTTGAAGAAGGTATTAAAAGGACAATCAGTTTCTATCAAAATGGGAAGGAAGATAAAGGTTTTTAGAATAATAGCCAGATTAAACATAGGTGGTCCTGCAATTCACACGGTATTATTGACCGAAGGGCTGGATAAGGACAGATTTGATTCTATCCTCCTTACAGGTTCAGTAGATGACCGCGAAGGGGATATGCGTTACTTTGCCGAGGAAAGAGGCGTCAAGCCAATATTTGTCTCTGAGATGGGCAGAGAAATATCATTGAAGAATGATTTAAAGACATTCTGGAAAACCCTCAAGACTATCAAAAAAGAAATGCCAGATTTAATCCATACTCATACTGCCAAGGCAGGAACAATAGGTCGAGGAGCAGCTATATTAATCAAGTTACAGGAGTTGCTTTTCAGGTGTTTTAAAAAACTATTATTGCAAAAAAACTCCCGACTCGCAGTTCGTAAATCACAACTAAAAATCATTCATACCTTCCACGGCCATACCTTCCATGGCTATTTTAACCCATTTAAGGCAAGGCTGTTTCTCTCTATAGAGAGACTACTGGCTAGATTTACGGACAGAATCATCGTATTGAGCAATCAACAATTTAAGGAACTCTGCTATAAGTATAAAATAGCCCCCCCGGATAAATTTGTTATAATTCCATTAGGCTTTGATATAGATAAGTTCCTCCAATGTGACACAAAAAAAGGACACCTGCGAAAGGAGCTGGGGGTTGATGAACAAACCCTTTTGGTGGGAATAGTGGGAAGATTAGTCCCCATTAAGAATCACAGAATGTTTCTGGATGCCGCAGCCGAGGTAATTAAACCAGAAACCAGAGACATTTCAGAAAAGCCTTCTGTAAGATTTATAATCATAGGGGATGGTGAGTTGCGGAGCGAACTGGAAGCCTATACCCAAAAACTTGGGATTGAAGATGATATAACCTTTACCGGTTGGCGGGAAGACCTCAATGTTATATATGCTGATCTTGACATAGTGGCTTTAACCTCTTTAAATGAGGGGACACCAGTTTCTCTGATAGAGGCAATGGCATCGGGAAAACCTATAATAAGTACAAATACAGGGGGAATATTAGACTTAGTAGCCAGCAGCCAGCAGTCAGCAGTCAGCAAAAAAAATAAAGAGAAAAAAATAGAAGCAGGAATTAATAACCCAGGGTATACAATCTATGAAGGAGGTATCCTGGTTGAACCTGGAGACGGCTATGGATTTGCAGAAGCACTAAAACTACTACTCAGCAATAAGGAACTGAGAAAGGATATGGGGAATGAAGGAAGAAGACTTGTTAGAGAGAAATACAGAAAAGAAAGGCTGTTCAGAGATATTGAAAATCTGTACTTTAAGGTGGTCAATGGAGAGTCAAATTAAGAAAATAGTTCCGTCTTTAATCTCTTGTTGACAGGTAAAAGGAAATATTTTATATTAATATCTCTTTAAAAAAAGACAGTTTTATAAATAAAATTAACTAGTAGGGTTGGTGGAGTCGTAAAAATCAAAATTAGGATGGCAAAGTAATCCGCCAGAGGCGGACAGATGGACTTTTTACTAAGCCATCAGGGTTAATTGATGAAAATACTGATTACAGGAGGAGCAGGTTTTATCGGTTCTCATTTAGCAGATGAGCTGCTTTCCAGGAACCACGAGGTATCGGTTATCGACAATCTGTCTACGGGACGGCTTGAAAATACAAAGCACCTCCGGGGAAACAAGCGATTTCATCTGACAATCGATACTATCTTAAATGAAAGAGTAATGGAGGAATTGATAAAGAAATGTGATGAGATATATCACTTAGCTGCAGCTGTCGGGGTAAAACTGATAATGGATAACCCGGTTGAGACTATTGAAACCAACGTTAAAGGGACAGAAATCGTCTTACGGCTGGCAAATAAATATAAGAAGAAAATACTTATTATTTCCACTTCTGAAGTCTATGGTAAACATTTAGAGCATACCCTTCAAGAAGATGATAACCGGGTGATGGGCTCCATAAAGAAGCGCCGTTGGGCTTATGCCTGCTCTAAGACCATCGATGAGTTTCTGGCACTTGCTTACTATGAAGAAAAAAAACTACCTACCATTATTGTCAGGCTCTTTAATACCGTAGGACCAAGGCAGAGCAGCCAGTACGGCATGGTAATCCCCAACTTTGTCCAAAAGGCACTCTTAAATAAACCGATAGCCATCTACGGTGATGGTAAGCAATCGAGGAGCTTTATTTACGTGAAGGATGCGGTTAGAGGTCTCATAGATATTATGGCACACCCAGATGCAGTCGGAGATATCTTTAACATCGGTAACGGAAAAGAGATTACCATCGAAAATCTGGCATTAATGGTGAAAAAGATGACTAAAAGCAATTCAGAAATTATATACATCCCCTATGAAGAGGTATACGGTCCCGGGTTTGAGGATATGCAGCGCCGCTGTCCGAATACAAGCAAGATTAAAAATCTTATAGGCTTTGAACCTACAGTAGATATAGATGGAATAATAGAAAGTGTCATTGAATATTATAAAGAGTAGGGGAATGATGCAACATGCCCCTGCTAAGCAGGAAATAATCAGAGGGCTTTTTGCAATATATAATTCTGTTCTCTACAGCATTTGTATTATCCTTAGTAATAACCCATTCGGTCAAAAAACTAGCCATAAAATATAATCTTGTAGCCAGCCCCAAAGAGGATAGATGGCATAAAAAAGTCACTCCTATAATGGGTGGGGTTGCCATCCTTCTCTCTTTTTTCATCCCCCTGATAGTATTCCATAAGCTCTCCTTTAATTTTTCCCTTTCCAACTCCATCTGGATATTTCTACTCTGTAGTGTCATACTTTTTACCTTGGGACTATTAGATGACATAAAAAATATACAGCCTCAGGGTAAATTAATAGGCCAGATTGTTGCAGCAGCAATTCTGATTAAATTCGGCTATATCCTTGACTGGTTTGATTCCTTAACCCTGAATACCCTTATTACTATCATATGGATTGTCGGGATAACCAATGCCTTTAATCTGCTGGACAATATGGATGGACTGGCAACAGGAATTGCCTTTATTGCCTGCCTTTTTATCTTTCTAATCTCCTGGTTAAATCCCAATCTACAATCTCCATCTTTCCAGAGTTTATTCTTTTTAACATTGATTCTTATGGGTTCCCTGCTGGGATTTCTGGTCTATAATTTTAATCCTGCCTCTATCTTTATGGGTGATGCCGGAAGTCTTTTTGTTGGTTTCTATATAGCTGGGCTCACCATATCTGGTGATTTCAGATATTCTACCAATCTCCTGTCCATAATCTCAGTTCCTGTACTGATATTATTCATCCCGATATTCGATGTCAGCTTAGTTACAGTGATGAGAAAGCTATTTGGAAGACCGATTTCCCAGGGTGGCCGCGATCATACCTCACATCGTCTGGTAGCCATTGGTTTTTCGGAAAAGAAGGCTGTACTGCTCCTTTATGCTATCGCTGCTTTGGCTGGGAGTATTGCACTGGGTATTCAACATGTAAACATACATACCAGTCTGATGATTCTCTTCCTCTTTGTCCTGGTTCTTATATTTATCTGGCTGTACCTTGCAAAAGTCAGAGTATACCCTAAAGACCAGGGAATGACCTTATTCAAAAACGACTCCTTAACCCCTCTTTTAATCGAGTTTACTTACAAGCGGCGGATATTTGAGGTGCTTCTAGACTTCATGCTTATTCCCTTAGCCTATTATGGTTCATATCTCCTGCGATTCGAAGGCATCTTAACAGGTCACGATTTTAGATTATTTCTAGAATCTCTTCCCATAATTATCGCCTCCCAGATTCTATGCTTCTTCATATTCGGGGTATACAAGGGGGTCTGGAGGTACACCGGGCTCAATGACATAGCCACCTATCTGAAGGCAGTAACATCTGGTACAATCTTATCAGTGCTGATAATTCTCTTTCTCTATCGCTTTCTAGGTTTCTCTCGTTCAGTTTTTATCATCGATTGGATAATCCTATTCCTGTTCCTGTCAGGTTCTAGGCTTTCCTTCAGGATGATTGGTGAATTCGTTAACAGAGAACAAAATGGTGGCAGAAGGGTCTTAATATATGGGGCGGGGGATGGAGGAGAATTTGCTTTGAGAGAAATCCTTAACAACAAGAAACTTGGACTGGTTCCCACCGGATTCTTAGATGATGATCCAAAAAAATACAAACGTATGATTCATGGCTATCCGATTCTAGGGGGTATCCATCGCTTAAAAAAGATACTTTCCAATCACAAAGTGGCTGAAGTTCTGGTGGCTTGCAGAAACCTTGAAGAACCCCGGTTAGAAAAGTTGAAAGCAATCTGTGGAGAAATGGGAATAGAATTGAAATGGTTAACATTTAGCATTAACCCTCTCAACGGAACAAATGAATAACAGGAAATAGGGATAGCTGGATTCAACAGCGGGCTTAAGCCCGCTGTTTTGGACTCAAAGGAACAGATAAATAACAGGAGATAGAGAAAACATGAAAGGCATAGTATTGGCTGGCGGACTGGGAACCCGATTATACCCTCTGACAAAGGTTACAAATAAACATCTTTTACCAGTTCATGATAAGCCTATGATATACTACCCCATTCAGGCCCTCGTCAATGCAGGGATAGACGATATTCTGATAGTTACCGGAGGCAATAACGCTGGTGACTTCCTTAAACTCCTGGGGAATGGAAAAGAGTTTGGCCTCAGGCACATAAATTATACGTATCAGGAAGGAGAAGGAGGAATAGCCGCTGCTTTAGCCCTTGCGGAGTTCTTTGCTGATGACAATAAAATCTGTATAATCCTTGGAGATAATATAATTGAAAAGAATATTATCAATGCCGTGGAAGCATTCAAAAAACAGAAGGATGGGGCAAAGATTCTGTTAAAGGATGTCCCGGATCCAGAACGCTTTGGAGTCCCCGAGATTCATAATGATAAGATCATTGGAATAGAAGAGAAGCCTAAGAAACCCAAGTCCAGATATGCTGTTACAGGTATCTATATGTATGACAGGACTGTCTTCGATATTATAAAGACCCTTAAACCCTCAGACAGGGGGGAACTGGAAATCACTGATGTTAACAATACCTATATCGAAAGGGATAAGATGACCTATGAGATACTGGATGGGTGGTGGACAGACGCAGGGACATTTGAATCCCTTCTCAATGCCAGCAACTTAGTGGCTAAGACCGGGGCGAATAAACTCGGTTGACAGTTGTTCGTTGTAAAAGGGAGACTTCTTCAAATATCTTAGCATTGTGCAAAGGTCGAAATGGATATGGATCAATCCAATGGAGTAACCAATGATTGAAGGCGTAAGAGTTAAAAAACTCAAGGTCATCCCTGATGAAAGAGGCAGGCTGATGGAGATGCTGCGGGCAGATGACGACCTGTTTGTCAAATTCGGACAGGTTTACATGACAACAGCCTATCCCGGAGTAGTCAAGGGTTGGCATTACCACAAAAAACAGATTGATAACATGGTGGTTACAAAGGGTATGATGAAGGTTGTTCTTTATGATAGCCGGAAAGATTCGAAGACTTACGATGAGGTGAATGAGTTTTTTATGGGGGAACACAATCCTATCCTGGTGCAGATACCTCCATTTGTCTATCATGGTTTTAAATGTATCAGTGAAGAGGAATCGATAGCTATAAACTGCCCCACTGAAGCCTACAGTTACGACAATCCTGATGAGTTCAGGATAGACCCTTATAACAATGAAATACCCTACGATTGGAAAAGAAAGGACGGGTAAGGATAAACCCATGAAGATCCTTGTGACCGGGGGTGCCGGGTTTATTGGGTCAAACTTTATCAGGTATATTTTTGCCAAGCACCCTCACTATAAGATTATTAACCTGGACAAATTAACATATTCTGGCAACCTGGAAAATCTGAGAGACATATCCTCCGCTTCCGGTTACAGATTCATAAAGGGGGACATATGCGATACCAAATTAGTCGATGGGCTGGTAGACGGGGTTGACATTATAGTTAATTTTGCTGCAGAGTCCCACGTAGACAGAAGTATTATGGATGCCAGCGTATTTATTAATACAAACGTGCTGGGCACCCATGTTCTATTAGAAGCTGCCCGCCATAGGCGGATTAAAAAGTTCATTCAGATATCTACTGATGAGGTATATGGGTCGCTGGGGACTGACGGATACTTTACAGAAAACACCCCTCTTGCACCTAACAGCCCCTATTCCGCAAGTAAAGCCAGCGCAGATGTCCTGGTCAGGGCATTTCACCACACCTATAATCTGCCAGCCATCATCACCAGATCATCCAACAACTATGGCCCTTACCAATTTCCTGAGAAGGTTATCCCCCTGTTCATTACCAATGCCTTAGCAGATGTACCTCTCCCCCTGTATGGCGATGGATTAAATATTAGAGACTGGTTATATGTGGAGGACCATTGCCGCGCAATCGATCTTGTTATTGAGAAAGGGAAAAACGGGGAAGTATATAATATTGGTGGGAACTGTGAAAAAACAAATCTGGAGATAACTAAAACAATTCTCAAGATATTGGGGAAACCTGAAAGGCTTATAAAATATGTAAGAGACCGTCTTGGTCACGACAGACGGTACGCGATAGACTCTAACAAGCTTCAGAGGGAACTTGGATGGTCTCCCCGGTACACGTTCGAAGAAGGGATTGAGAAAACCATCGGGTGGTACATAGAGAACAAGCCCTGGTGGAAAAAGATCAAGAGCGGAGAATACCAGGAATACTATAATAAGATGTACGGCCTGTCTGCCGTTGCACAGGCAGGGGAAATTCGTGAGTCGTAATTCGTAAATCGGAAGTACTCTCTTTTGAAGGGTTCAATTTAATGTTCGCTGTAGTAATGGCAGGAGGGCAAGGAACCAGATTCTGGCCTAAAAGCAGAAGGTCAAAGCCCAAACAGTTTCTGGATATTATCGGAAACAAAACCATGGTTATGAAAACCATTGAAAGATTGACCCCTCTAATCCCCAGAGAGAACATCTATGCGGTTGTAAATGAATCTCACCTTCAGGAAACCATTGAACAGACAGGTCTTTCAGATAATATCATTATGGAGCCCGTAGGTCGAAATACAGCCCCGTGTATTGGGCTGGCGGCATTGTATATTCAACGCAAAGACCCTGAAGGTGTGATGGTTGCCCTGCCGGCTGATCATCATATAGAAGACCAGGAAGCCTTCCTGAAAACCTTACTGGCAGCAGAAGATGTAGCCCGAAGCACTGGGTATCTGGTTACACTGGGAACAGAACCAGGATACCCTGCCACAGGCTTTGGATACATAGAGAAAGGGGATTTGTTGGGGAAATCAGGTTCCAAGGAATTTTTCAAGGTGAAAAGGTTCACAGAAAAACCTGATATTACCACTGCTACAGAATTCTTAGCCGATGGCAACTTCTTCTGGAACAGCGGGATATTTGTCTGGAAGGTGCCAGCAATTCTAAAACAGATAGAAACACATCTTCCATTCCTGTACAACGGTTTAACGAAGATAAGAGGAGCTATAGGAACAGATCGGGAAAGAGAAGCAATTTCAAAGGTATATTCAAGTATCGAAAGTATCTCCATAGACTATGGTGTCATGGAAAAATCGAATATTACCGCGGTGGTCCCTTCTGATTTTGGGTGGAATGACGTTGGAAGTTGGGCATCACTGGATGAAGTGTTACCAAAAGATGAGGACGAGAATATCTTAATAGGGAAATGTATTAGTCTGGAGACCAGGGATACAGTGGTGTATGGTAAAGATAAACTCATAGCGACCCTTGGCTTGGATGGGATAGTTGTTGTGGACACAGGGGACGCTATACTCATATCCAGGAAGGACAAATGTCAGGACGTTAAGAAGATAGTGGAAAGGCTCGAAAAAGAAGGAATGGATGAATATCTTTAGGAGTACAGCATGAAGATCTGTATAATAGGAACGGGTTACGTTGGGCTAGTGGCAGGGGCATGTTTTGCGGAAAACGGAAACGATGTGACCTGTGTAGATAAAGATAGTAAAAAGATTGAGGGGCTGAAGAAAGGTAAGGTACCAATCTATGAACCTGGTTTAGAGGAATTCCTGAAACGAAATACAAAAAAAGAAAGGCTCAAGTTCACAACCAATCTTAAGAAGGCTGTAAAAGAATCCCTCATAAATTTTATTGCGGTTGGTACACCCCAGGGCGATGATGGATCCGCTGATCTTAAACACGTACTTGAGGTAGCCGCACTGATTGGTAAAGCTATCAATGGATACAAGATCATTGCTACCAAAAGCACTGTCCCTGTTGGAACAACAAACAGGGTCAGGCAGGCAATCGCCAAAGAAACAGAATACCCCTTCAGTGTCGTATCAAATCCTGAGTTTCTGAAAGAAGGGGCAGCCATCAATGACTTTATGAAGCCTGACAGAATAATAATTGGCACAGACAACCAGGAAGCAGCCGATATAATGAAAGAGCTGTATTCTCCCTTTGTCAGGACAGGTAATCCTATACTAACCATGGATATCGAAAGCGCAGAGATGACAAAATATGCTGCCAATGCCATGTTAACAACCAGGATATCATTTATGAATGAACTGGCAAACCTCTGTGAGAGGGTTGGGGCAGATATCAGCGATGTCAGAAAAGGCATAGGAGCAGACCCCAGGATTGGGTATTCATTCCTGTTCCCTGGTGTTGGATACGGCGGTTCCTGTTTCCCAAAGGACGTCAGGGCAATAATCAGAACTGCGGAGGAGAACAATTATGACTTAAGTATACTGAAGGCTGTTGACTCGGTAAATATCCATCAAAGAGAGATGCTGGTACAGAAGATACTGAAGCACTTCGGTGGAAATCTGAAAGGCAGGATAATCGGTATCTGGGGGCTTTCCTTTAAACCCAATACTGATGACATCAGGGAGGCTCCGTCAATCATAATCATAAAAAGACTGCTGGAAGTAGGGGCCCGGATAAAGGTTTACGACCCTGCTGCTATGGTTGAGGCAAAAAAGGAATTAGGTAACCTGCCTGAGCGGGGCTCGAAGTCAGGCAGGATAGAGTACAGTAAAAATAGTTATGATGCCTTAAAGGATGCTGATGCCCTGGTTTTAATAACAGAATGGAACGAATTTCGGGAACCCGACTTTGAGAGGATCTCGAAGTTGATGAATGCTCCTGTGATCTTTGATGGACGGAACATATTCAATCCCAGAAAATTACAGGAGATGGGATTTACCTATTATGGTATAGGACGGAAGGTATAAGAAGGAACAACACAAGGACGATGGTAAAGAAGTCTACTAAGAAGGTACAAAAGAAGTTAAAGGACACCCATGAATCCATGGACAGGACAGGGACACTGGAACTCAGAAGGATAGCCCTTGGCAAAGAACATGGTTTAGCTGCAAGGATAAAGGCACTGGAAGCATTGAAGGATATTGGAGTATCGATAGACGAGTCCGCCTCTGGCGGACTAAGTTCATTAAAGGCAGTTTATGGGCTGATGCAGGAATCTCTTGATTCCCTGACAAACTCTGACAAGGAATTCCCTTCTGCGATAAGTAACCGAATCCTGGAGTTAAGTAATGACTCAAAGGCAGTGTTCGTTCACCGGCTGATCAAGGATGCAGGGGAAAAGTCTCTGTCTCTATTGACCAAACTTCTTGGAAAAAATGAAGAGCTGGACTTGATAATTGCCGAATCTCTGGCTTACCTTGCCACACAGGGGTCTGCAAATCTGCTCCTTCAAATGGCTACAGAAGCTCAAAGCAAACCCCTTAAAAAGGCAATAAAGAGATCCCTCTATCGCCTGAAAGAGAAGGGTATCATAACAGAAGACAGAGGCACTGAGGAGTCACGGCTATCTGTTCTTCGTCCACCTGCCAGGGTATTTGAAGGGTATCTGTCGTACATAGACTATCTTGGATACAGATTAGTCTGGCTGACCCAACCCCGACTTACAAAAGGCCTCTATTTTTTTCAGGTAATAATAAATGATACAGAAGGGATAAAAGACTTCCATGGTACAGAAATAACAAAAAAGATGTACAGGGAATATTTAACAGGGTTCAAAGAAAAAAGCCCAATGCCAATAGTGGAGGCAGAACCATCCTATTGCCAATTCCTCATCCAGGAAGGTTACACCATGGCAACTAAGAGAGGGCACCCCGTACCCACAGGGTATCTGAAATGGAAGGATATAGTTGGAAAACCATCTGGCGAGGTCCAAAGACCACTTATATATTCCTGTTACGAAGAAGATACGATAAAAGCTGATGAAGCTCTCCTGACAAGTTCTGGAACCCTATTTGAACTGCCCGAATTCGGCAACTGGGTAATAAGACCAGATGAGATAGAACAATATGCTGAAAAGATAAATGAAGCCAGTAAAAGTAAGCTGGTCCTGACGCCTATTCAAAAGCAAGAGCGCATTTCTCAGATATACAATGATGCCGCAGATGAATTATTCAACGAAGAGAGACGCCTTCTATACAAGAGAAGGCTGGAAGAGTCAGCTTACATTATTTATAAACTGGGGAAAGAAAAAGATGCTAGGATTTGTCTTGCAGCAGCCTTAGCCTTAATGAGCGAAGGGATACCTTCTTCACATCATCCCTTTCTCCTAGAATTGGTAAAGAGAAGTCTATCCTCTGCTATCTGGGAAGAGGAGCAAAAGGCAAGAGAAAATCCATCCTTTATTATCAAACCGTAATAAACCGCCAAAACCCCTTATGAATACCGGCTACCCTGTCTATTACTGAATCAATAGACGGAGAACTCACATCCTCAAAATTTAATTCCTCTTCTCCCAGAATGGATTCCCCCCTCAATTCCTTAAGAACAGCCTTAACAGATTCCTTTAGCCCTTCCAGGTCATACCCACCCTCCAGGGCAAATACAACCCTGCCCTGACAACTCCGGTCACCAATCTCCATGAGAAGTCTTGTAAGCCTTGCAAACCCCTTTGGGGTTACATTCATGCTGCCCAAAGGGTCTCTGAAATAGGTATCAAATCCGGCGGAAACCAGGATGAGCTGAGGGTTAAACTGGAGGGAAACTGGTTTCAAAATCCTTTTAAAAATCTGAATGTAATCACTATCCCCCTGCCCTCCCGATAGAGGAACATTGACTGTAAACCCCCTACCCTCTCCCGTTCCTGTCTCGTTAAAGCCTCCTGTCCCAGGGTAGTATGGAAATTGGTGGGTGGAAAAATAGAGCACTCCGGGATCATCATAAAAGGAATTCTGGGTGCCGTTGCCGTGGTGAAGGTCCCAATCCACAATTAGGATACGCTCCAGAGAATGCCTCTCAATTGCATACCTTGCCCCGATAGCAACATTGTTAAACAGGCAAAAACCCATACCTCTGCCGGACTCAGCATGATGGCCGGGAGGACGCACAAGGGCAAAGCTGTTATCTATCTCTCCACCTATGACTCTATCAATAGACTCCAGCACTCCCCCGACTGCCAGCCTGGCTGCATCATAGGATTTTGGCGACGTCTGGGTATCAGGGTCGATCATGGTATAGGGTTTACCAGCAGTTGCAGCCACTCGTGATATATAACCAGAGGTATGAATCAATTCAACCTCTTCATTTGTGGCAAACCGCGGCATAACCTCCACAAACCTCCCTGCCATGTCCCCTTCGTTTAACACTCGGTAAATAACCTCTAACCGATGGTGGTTTTCCGGATGATAATCTGATGTAATGTGTTCTAAGTATCTCTGGTCTTTTACTATACCTGTTTTAAACACACCTACCTCCTTTCTAAAAAAGAGTTGAGGCTTTAAGAAACTATGTTTTTAAAGCTCTCGCCACGGGCAGCAGTTTTATGCTACTTTAAGATTAAAAAGAACTTTTGTCAATAGGGGTAAAAGTGTAACTATTCAGCCTCAAGCATTCCCCTCGAATCCTCGAATCCTTGAATCCTTGCCCTCTTGAACCCTCATGATTTCACCAATTTCATTTAATTTACTCTAAATACTATTTTTTTTGATAATACTGATTGACATATAACTTGTTTTATGCAACCTATAAAATTATAGGTCTTTAAAGAATTATTAACACTATTGACTACATAATGATACTCAATTGTTTGAAATCAAAACAAAGATAAAAAGGATAAACGAGTGAATGTGAAAGCCCCAAGCAAAGGAAGACTCAGAATAATGACTACCGATGAAGTAGCCAGGTACCTGCGGGTTTCGAAAGCAAGCATTTACCGTCTGGTTAAGGACAGGGAAATACCGGTGAGTAAGATTGGTCGCCATCTGCGCTTCCGAAAAGATGTAATTGATGAGTAGCTATTGGAAAAAGAAAGGAGACATGTTACCCCCCCCCCGACAGTAAAAAAACAGACGTGATACCAGTAAGTTGAGCATTATAAATCGGAGAGGATGGCAACGAATTCGGCAGTTGGAATCAGAATGGGAGGTAAGAAAGTAAGGGCATCATTTATGACGCACATCATGTAACCCTATTATTGCTATCCCAATCAAAAATAATATGTCCATGTGTTTAGGGCGGCAATCAATAGATTATGGTTCTTCTCCGAATTAGTTGAAGAAAGCCTGGTAAATTTTCAGCGTAAAGTATCTCAAGCCATGAAAACCGTAGGCTTTACGTTTAATGACTTTGGTTTTGTTATACCCCTTCCGGTTTACCAGTATGGACGGCATATTCATCACCAGACAGGAGTCTAGTGTTTTATGTGGCATAATAAGGTCCAATACTATGTTACCCCCATTAAGGCAGACACTCTATGGATAAACTAAATCAATACGTTGTCTTTACCTTAGATGAGCAACGCTATGCTCTGTATCTTTCAGATGTGGAGAGGATTGTTCGCATAGTTGAGATTACCCCTCTGCCTAAAGAACCGGAGATCGTTATGGGTATAATCAATGTTGGGGGACAGGTTGTTCCAGTGGTCAGCATACGCAAGCGGTTCCGCTTGTCAGAGCGAGAAATAGACCTGAGCGACCGGTTAATCATAGCACGTACTTCCATGCGGACTGTTGCCCTGGTGGTGGATGAGGCTAAGGGCGTCGTAGAAAGCCCGGAGCAAAAAGTGGTTGCTGCGGAGGAGGTTCTTCCTTGCATGGATTATGTTGAAGGTGTGATAAAGCTTGAAGATGGGTTAGTCCTCATTCACGACCTCGACACCTTTCTTTCGCTGGAAGAAGAGGAAGTCTTGAATGAATCACTGAAAGAGCTGAAAGGCAAAGAATGAAAAGCCTGATTTCAGATATACCATTGTCGCAAATAAGTGATCTGGTGACTGCCCGGACAGGCTTACGTTTCCCCAGAGAGCGGTGGGACGACCTTCAACGTGGAATTGAAGCTGCCGCGAAGGAGTTTGGCTTCGATAATGCAGAGTCATGCGTCCATTGGCTCCTTTCCTCATCATTGACCAGAGATAAAATAGAGACTCTGGCAAGCCACCTTACGGTTGGGGAAACTTATTTCTTCCGGGAAGAGAAAGGCTTCAGAGTTCTTGAAGAGGATATCCTCCCGGAATTGATTGCCTCTCGCCGTGGAGGCGATCAGCGTCTAAGAATATGGAGCGCCGGCTGTGCCACAGGTGAAGAACCATATTCCATCGCCATATTACTAGGCAAAATCAGCATTGATTTGAACAACTGGAATACTGCTATCCTGGCTACAGACATAAATCCCCGTTTTCTACAGAAGGCATCACATGGCATCTACGGTGAATGGTCATTTCGAGGCTGCCCGCAATGGGTAAAGGAGAAATACTTCAAAAAGACAAAGGACGGTCGCTTTGAAATCGCGCGCGGCATCAAGAAAATGGTCATATTCTTCCATCATAATTTAGCCGAAGATCCCTATCCTTCATTGTTAAATAAAACCAATGCTATGGACGTAATCTTCTGCCGTAATGTGTTGATGTACTTTGCTCCTGAGCAGGCAAATAAGGTCATCCAGGGCTTTTACGATTGCCTGACAAACGGCGGGTGGTTGATAGTGAGCCCGAGCGAAGCATCGCATGTCCTCTATCCGCAGTTCACAGCGGTCAATTATCTCGGCGTTATCCTCTATAGAAAAGAAGTGGCAAGTGGTAAGTTCCGGATTGAAAGTTACAGGTTTCAAGATGTAACTTTCAAGCTACCAATCCCAAGTGACAAGGTGCAAGTTACAGGTTATGAGAGGGAAGATACACCCCGACCCCTGATCCCCGAACCCCAACCCACGATCCATTACCCCCGGCCCCCGACCCCGGCCACGTATGAGGAAGCCTTGTCGTTATATGGTCAGGGTTACTATGCAGAAGCCGAAGAAAAAGTCATAGATCTGCTGTCGCATGATGGAGCTGACTCAAAAGCAATGGCTTTACTGGCTCGGGTCTATGCTAACCAGGGTAAGCTCTCTGATGCGCTTGATTACTGTCGAAAAGCCATAACCACAGACAGGCTGAATCCAGGCTATTACTACCTTTTGGCGACTATTCTTCAGGAACAAAACCAAGTTGACGAAGCAGCGGTCTCGCTGAAACAGGCGCTCTATTTGGAGCAGGATTTTGCGCTGGCTCACTTTGCTCTGGGAAATCTGACCCTGCAGCAGAGGAAGCTCCAGGAAGCTCGCAAGCATTTTGAAAACGCACTGTCACTGCTGGATAGCTATCAGCAGGAAGATGTTCTGCCAGAATCGGAAGGGATGACTGCTGGCAGGCTAATGGAAATTATAACAGCCATTAAGCTGCAATTTGCAGGATGCAAGATGCAGGTAAGGACTTGATGCCTGTAACTACGAATGATAGATTACTGAAAAAGAAGACCAAAAAAGAGCAACTGATCTGGCTGGTTCCCATCGCTCCATCCAGGACAGCCAGGTCGTATTGGAACGGGGATTAATGATAACTCAGGCAGAAAAGAAAAAAATCCTTAATGCAAGAGCAAAGGCATTAGCCAGAGAATCAGAGGAACAGGAAAGGTCTCAAGACTATCTTGAGGTTGTGGAGGCTACTTTAGCAAATGAGAGGTACGGTATTGAATCACATTACGTTCGCGAGGTCTACTCTATGAAGGAATTGACTCCCCTGCCATGCACACCGCCATTTGTCCTGGGTATAACTAACGTCCGTGGAAAGATTATCTCAGTTATAGATATTAAAAAGTTCTTCGACCTCCCTGAGACAGGGCTTGGCGACCGTGACAGAATAATAATCGTTGAAGCCGGTGAAATAGAGCTTGGCATACTTGCCGATGCAGTTCACGGTGTGCGTCACATACCAGTTGAAGACATTCAACCATCGCTCCCTACGCTCACCGGAATTCGGGAGGAGTATCTGAGAGGTGTTGCCAATGACCAGACGGTTATTCTTGACATGAACAAATTACTGACTGACACTAAGATAGTGGTGCATGAGGAGGTAACTTAGGAACGTGCTCAGAAAGACAAAATACAAGTTACAAGATAAATCTTGAACCTTGCAGCTTAAAAATAAGCTGGAAACTCGATTCAAGGAGGAGAGAACATGACTATAGCTAAAAAAATCATCGGTGGGTACGTAATTGTATTGGTGCTGTTGGTTATTATTGCATCTGTCTCGTTCTATACTATCCGCACTATGAAAGGTTCATACAACGAATTTATTGATTTAAGGACAAGGTTACATCATGATGCTGAGGCACTCAAATTCGAGCTGAGGAACCAGGTCGCTTACGATCGCGGCTTCTTTCTATTTCCTGATAAGCGAAAGGAATATTTGAACAAAATACGGGAAAGTTATCATGAGTTCGATGCCGTGATTGAGGGGATGCAAAAAGTTGTTCCCACCGGGGAAGGACGCAGTATGCTCTCTGATATTCTGAACCTCCACAAGAAGCACAGGGAAGGGCTGGAAAAGGCTTTGGCTCTGGCGCAACAGGGGAAAGAATCCATAGCGCTGACAATGCTCAGCCAGGAGGTCAAACCTCTCACCGATGAACTGGTGGTTAAGGCAGAACGCTTTGGAGAAAGAGAAGCGAATTTAATGGTGGAAAGAAGAGCGGAACTCACGGCAAATATAAATCGTCTTTCCTTTGTGATTGTGGTCATTCTGGTCCTCGCATTGGCATGCGGGCTGACAATAGCCTTTTTTATCAGCCAATCGACCAGCCGCCAATTACGTGAGAGTATTTCTCAACTATCTACTTCCTCATCCCAGATTTTGGCTACCACGGCCGAGATTGTCTCGGGATCCTCAGAAACAGCTACAGCCGTAAGTGAGACCACTACAACAGTTGAAGAGGTAAGACAGACAGCCCAGGTCTCCAGTGAGAAAGCTAAATACTTATCTGAAAATGCCCAGAAGACAAATCAGTCGGCACAGAATGGCAGAAAAGCCGTAGAAGATTTGGTTGCCGGGATAAGCAATATTCGGGAACGGATGGAGTCTGTTGGCGAAAGCATTGTCAGGCTGAGCGAGCAGAGCCAGACAATCGGAGAGATAATTGCCACTGTTAACGATATTGCTGACCAATCCAACCTTCTGGCTGTAAATGCTGCCATTGAGGCTGCCAAGGCCGGGGAGCAGGGGAGAGGATTTGGCGTTGTGGCACAGGAGATAAAGAGTCTGGCAGAGCAGTCAAGGCAGGCAACAGCCCGTGTGCGGACGATATTGACTGACATACAGAGAGATACCAGCAGCGCGGTCATGGCTACGGAACAGGGCAACAAAGCTGTTGAAGCTGGCATAAAGCAATCAGCGGCAGCCAATGAGTCTATCCGGATACTGACGGATAGCGTCAATGAATCAGCAAAGGCAGCCATTCAGATTTCGGCTTCCAGCCAACAGCAGATGGTAGGAGTGGATCAGGTAGCTCAGGCGATGGAAAATATCAACCATGCCACCGAGCAGAACCTGATTGGAATAAAGCAATCGGAGCAGGCGGCGCATGATCTCAACAAACTGGCACTGCAGTTAAGGTCGTTGATAGAGAGTAAAAAAAACAGGTAAACATGGTTAAAAACGACAATGATTTCTTAAAAAAGCTTCTGGCAACATTCAAAATCGAAGCCCATGAGCATATCAATGCCATGTCCTCCGGGCTGATTGAACTGGAGAAATACCCTGGCTTTGACAGGCAGGTACAGATAACCGAGACCGTGTTCAGGGAAGCACACAGTCTGAAGGGGGCAGCCCGGTCTGTCAACATTACTGAAATTGAGGCAATATGCCAATCACTGGAAAGCGTCTTCTCCGCTTTAAAAAGCCAGAAAATACCGGTATCAGTGAGGCTGCTGGATGTGCTTCACCATGCAGTTGACAATCTCAAGACACTCCTTACATCTATAGAAAGAGAACGTACCGCTGATGAGAAATCGAGAGCTGCGGCGACGGTTAAAGCACTGCAGTCTATATTGACTGACACCACTGGTAGTCAGGAATCAGAAGACAGAGGACAGAAGACAGAGGACAGGGAACCGATAACCGCCCACCGACCCCTGACCCCTGATCACCGCTCACCGACCACTGATACCGTACGGATATCCACCTCAAGGCTGGAATCTTTGCTGCTACAGATCGAGGAACTTCTTTCATTCAAACATGCCACAGCCCATCTGGTTACTGAACTGCGCGGGTGCAATGCCAGCCTGACCGAATGGGAAAAAGAGTGGAATAAACTCCTCCCCTATGTAAGGATGGTACGACAGTCGCTGGAAGAAAAGAACTGCCATGACCAGGGCAGAACCAATTCCCACATTGCCCGACTGCTGGAGTTCCTTGATTGGAATCAGAGCCATATTATGTCGCTGGAAAGCAGGCTTGACGCGCTTACAAAGACAGCCAAGCAAGACAGTCATGTGCTTGACGGAGTGGTAAACAACCTCCTGCAGGATGTGAGAGTGGCTTCGATGCTTCCCCTATCGTCGATTCTGGAGATTTTTCCCAAATTTGCGCGAGACCTCTCACGGGACCAGGGCAAAGATGTAGAGCTGGTAATTAACGGGCAGGAGATCGAAATCGACAGGCGTATCCTGGAAGAAATGAATGCCCCGTTCATGCATCTGGTCAGAAACTGTATTGACCATGGCATAGAGAAGCCAGAGGAGCGAAAGCGCAAGGGAAAATCACCTCGCGGCACAGTTACCGTTGCTATCTCTCAGACAAAAAGTAACAGCGTTGGTATCACAATCTCCGATGACGGCACTGGAATCGACGTGGCAAAGGTTAGAGAGGTAGCGCTGAGGCGTGGTATTATTTCTCAGGAAGAAGCAGAGAGACCCGATGAACAGGTGGCACTGTCACTACTCTATCAATCAGGGGTTTCCACCAGTCCCATCATTACCAACATCTCAGGCAGAGGCCTGGGTCTGGCTATTGTGCAGGAGAAAGTAGAAAGACTCGGCGGTACAGTATCGGTGGAAACAGAACACGGTGTTGGCACCACATTCCGCCTTAGTCTGCCGCTGACGTTGGCTACATTTCGAGGGATTGTCGTTCGTGCCGGCGAATGCCTCTTTGTTTTACCCACGACAAATATAGAGCGGGTGCTAAGTGTGAACAAGGAAGATATTAAAGCAGTGGAAAATCGAGAGACGATCCAGCTTGACGGACAGGTCCTCTCGCTTGTAAGGCTTACAGAGGTTCTGGAACTTTCCCTGCAAGATACTGCAGCAGATTCCGCAAACACTTTGCCTGTCGTGGTTTTGGCTTCCGCTGAAAAGCGGCTTGCCTTTTCGGTGGATGAGATTATTGATGAACAGGAGGTCTTAGTGAAAAGTCTTGGCAAGCAGCTTTCCCGTGTGCGAAATATAATTGGAGCCTCTGTTTTAGCTACAGGCAAGGTAGTGCCAGTTCTCAATGTCAGTGACCTGATGAAATCAGCAGTGAAAGTCAGTGCTGCCCCTCCCAGAATCACCGTGGCGAAGAAAGCTGCATTTGAGATGAGGTCTATACTGGTAGTGGAGGACTCAATCACCGCACGGTCATTGCTGAAGAATATTCTGGAGGCAGCAGGATACAACATCAAAACCGCCATTGACGGCATTGATGCCTTTACGGCATTGAAGACCGAAAGGTTTGACCTGGTCGTATCAGATGTGGATATGCCCAGGATGAATGGCTTTGATCTTACAGCGAAGGTTCGTGCCGATAGAAAACTAGCTGAACTGCCCGTAGTTTTAGTCACGGCTCTCGACTCTCGCGAACACCGTGAGCGGGGCATTGAGGTTGGTGCTAATGCCTATATCGTTAAGAGTAGTTTTGACCAGAGCAATTTGCTGGAAGTAATCAGGAGACTGATATGATTAAAGTCCTTATTGTTGATGATTCTGCCGTTGCCCGCGAGTTCCTGGTTCATATCCTTGGCTCTGATCCGGAACTAGAGGTCGTTGACACTGCCAGGGATGGTGAGGAAGCTGTTGAAGCTGCTATGTGCCTTAAGCCTGATGTTATCACTATGGACATCCATATGCCAAAGATGAACGGCTTTGAGGCAACTCACCGAATTATGGAAACCCAGCCCACGCCCATAGTCATCGTCAGCGGTACTTCGACTGTAAAAGAAGCGGCTACGGCATTCCGTGCTGTGGAGGCAGGCGCCCTGACTGTCATCTCCCGGCCAAAAGGCATCGGTGACCCGGAATACGAGACAACTGCCAGAGAGCTGGTTCAAACTGTAAAACTGATGGCCGAGGTCAAGGTGGTCAAGCGCTGGCATCGCCCTAAAAAGGAACAGGTTATACCAGCGACTGCGAATGAAATCAAGGCATCCTCGGCAGAAGTCAAGGTGGTAGCTATAGGTGCCTCAACAGGTGGACCGCTGGCCCTTCAAGCCATTTTATCCAGGCTTCCTAAAGAATTTCCAGTTCCCGTGCTGATTGTCCAACACATGGCTGCCGGATTTGTTCACGGTTTTGCAGAATGGCTCTCAGGGTCTTCCGCTCTTTCAGTTCATGTCGCTGTTAACAATGAACCTTTTCTGCCCGGGCATGCTTATCTGGCACCGGATGGATTCCATATTGGAGCAGTGCCTGGAAATCGAATAATGCTGAGCCAGAGTGAATCTGAAAACGGTTTACGTCCTTCTGTTTCTTATCTCTTCCGCTCGGTAGCACAGCTCTTTAACAAGAATGCCGCTGGCATTTTGCTCACCGGCATGGGTAAAGACGGCGCTAAGGAATTAAGGCTGATGAAGGACAGGGGCGCTATCACTATTGCGCAGGATAAGGAAAGCTCTGTAGTCCACGGTATGCCTGGTGAAGCCATAAGCCTTGGCGCGGCTACATACGTATTGCCGCCAGAAAAAATTGCAGATGCATTAATCAGCTTTACTAACAGCAAAGGGGAGGTAAAGCTATGAATGTAGAAGAAAAGCTCAGAAATGGGAAAGTAGAGATTCTCATTGCCGAGGATAGCTCTACACAGGCTGAACAACTGAAATACCTTCTGGAAAAACACGGCTATCAAGTTTTAGTTGGTAAGAATGGTAAACATGCCTTGAATTTATTGCAGCAGCACAGCCCAATGATTATCATCAGCGATATCATTATGCCAGAGATGGACGGCTATGAACTATGCCGTCAGGTTAAAGCAAATGAGAAGCTTAAGAGTATCCCCGTCATACTCTTGACCGCCTTGTCTAACCCTGAAGACGTCATCAGAGGCTTGGAGTGTGGGGCTGACAACTTCATTACAAAGCCCTATGATGAAAAGTATCTCATCTCCCGTGTTAACTATCTCCTGGCAAATATGCATTTGCAGGCTATTGATGAATCGCAGGGAGGGCTGACCATCCACTTCGGGAAACAGAAATACTTTATCAGTTCAAATCGCCTGCAAATTTTCAATCTCCTTCTATCCACATACGAGACTGCCATCCATAAGAACCGGGAGTTGGAAAGGGTACAGGAAGAATTGAGGAAGCTGAACGAACAACTGGAGGATAAAGTTAAAGAAAGAACCGCTACACTGATGGCAGAAGTTGCAGAGCGCAAGCAGGCGGAGGAGGCGCTACGTGCATCTGAAAAGCGCTATCAGTCATATATTGAGGTAGCTGGAGGCCTTGGATGGGTTACTAATGCTAGTGGTGAGGTAGTTGAAGATATACCTTCATTCCGGAATTTTACCGGTCAATCGTATGAAGAGGTCAAAGGCTGGGGATGGTCAAAGGCATTGCATCCGGATGATGTTGAGCGTACGGTGCAAATGTGGAAGGAAGCTGTTGAAAAGAAAGCTAACTATAAAATTGAATACCGCTTACGCAGATACGATGGAAATTACCGCTACTTTCTGACACGTGGTGTCCCTCTTTTCGCCAAAGACGGAAGTATACTTGAATGGGTTGGTACCTGCATCGACATCACCGAGCGCAAAGAACTTGAAAATCAGCTTATCCAGTCTCAGAGGTTGGAAGCTATTGGAAGGCTTTCAGGCGGTATTGCCCATGACTTTAACAACCTGATGACGGCTGTAGTAGGCTATTCCGACCTTCTCACGATGAAACTCGGGCATGACAGCGATATCTGTAAAGATATCGAACAGATAAAGAAGGCAGGACAGAGTGCGGCAAACCTGAGCCGTCAGTTGCTTGCCTTCAGCCGAAAGCAGATTCTGCAGCCCAGAGTAGTGGACCTCAATCATATTGTAGACGATGTTGATAAGGTGCTTCAGCGTGTGATAGGTGAGGACATCAGCCTGATAACTGTTCTGGAACCACAACTGGGATACATATCGGTGGATCCCGGGCAGATAGAGCAGGTAATCATGAATATTGCGGTGAATGCCAGGGATGCCATGCCCAATGGAGGAAAGCTTACCATTGAGACAGGCAATGTGTACCAGGACGAGAGATATGCTCAGAAATACCTTGGGTTTCAGCCCGGCTCCTACGTGATGCTTGCTATGACCGATACAGGCACCGGGATGGATGAGGAGACCAAATCCCACATATTCGAGCCATTTTTTACCACAAAGGAGGAAGGCAAGGGTACCGGGCTGGGCATGTCCACGGTATACGGAATCGTCAG
Organism: Thermodesulfobacteriota bacterium; assembly: GCA_040757775.1. Classification (NCBI taxonomy): domain Bacteria; kingdom Pseudomonadati; phylum Thermodesulfobacteriota; species Thermodesulfobacteriota bacterium. The sequence continues at coordinate 21,452 of JBFLWQ010000003.1, read as the reverse complement.
GCAGAGCAACGGTTACATATTTGTCTACACCGAACCCGGAAGGGGAACAACCTTCAAGATTTATCTGCCCAGGATTGAGGGGAATGCAGAACCAGAGGAAAAGGAAAAATTACCTGTAAAAGTGCTCAACGGTACAGAGACCTTGTTGGTGGTGGAAGACAACGACAGTGTGCGTAATCTTGCCAGGAAAGTTCTCGGGGGTTATGGATATACAACCTTAGAAGCGGAAGACGGAGAATCTGCCCTGAAGCTCAGTGAGGCACATGAGGGGTCTATTCATCTGATGTTGGTTGATATTGTGATGCCAGGGATTAGTGCCCGTGATCTCGTAGGTCGGTTAAAAACCTTTCGACCGCAAATGAAGGTACTTTATATGTCGGGGTACACGGAAAACGCCATTGCCCATCAGGGTGTTTTGAACCCTGGAATGCCTTTTCTCCAGAAGCCATTTACACCTGTTGTCCTGGCACAAAAGGTCAGGGAGGTATTAGATTCCTGATTGCGGATTCCAGAATACGAGATTCATAATGAATCTATAAAGTTTCAAATTAACGGAAATGGAAAGGAAAAGATGGAAGAGGAAAAGGTCAGGATCCTGGTTGTAGAAGATGAGTCACCGATCAGGAATCTTCTCAAACGATTGCTCGAGACAAATGATTATCAGTGCACCCTGGCTGCTAATGCAGAAGAGGCCAGGGAGTTCCTGAAAAAGAGCCACTTCGAACTGATACTTTCTGACCAGGTTATGCCGGGAGAGACAGGATTGGAATTCCTTAAGTATGCCTTACCCAATTACCCGGAGACCAGGGCTATAATGGTCTCGGTGATGGATAGCCCTGGCATTGCCAAGGAGGCTATGGAATTAGGCGTCTACGGATACATCATTAAACCATTTGAGGCCAACGAGTTATTAATCAGTGTGGAAAATGCGCTGCGTCGTCGCCAGTCGGAAATAAATGAAAGGTGCCTGCGAGAAAATCTGGAACAAATGGTTCAAGAACGAACCAGAGAGCTTCAGGAGGCATTGAAAAAGCTAAGAAAAAGTATGGACGGGATAATTCAGGCTGTGGCAATGACCGTTGAATCAAGGGATCCATATACGGCAGGACATCAAAAGCGTGTGGCCAATCTTGCCTATATCATTGCCTCTGAGATGAGGTTGCAGGAGGATAAGCTTGAAGGGACCCGTATGGCTGGAACTATCCACGACCTTGGCAAGGTATCCGTACCCTCTGAGATTCTCAGCAAGCCTGGCAGTCTGAATGAGATTGAATTTGGTTTGATTAAGGGCCATGCCCTGGTGGGTTACAATATATTGAAAGATATAGACTTCCCATGGCCCATGGCACAAATTGTCTTTCAGCATCACGAGAGGATAAATGGTTCCGGATACCCTCAGGGGCTTTCGGGTGAAGGCATTCTCATGGAAGCAAAAATTTTAGGTGTAGCCGATGTTGTTGAAGCTATGGCTTCTCACCGTCCTTACAGACCTGCCCTTGGTACAGACAAAGCCTTAGAGGAAATCTCCCGGAACAAGGGAATCCTTTATGATGCTGATGTGGCGGATGCCTGTTTAAAGGTTTTTACCGAGAAGGGCTTCAAATTCTCTTTTGACTCCCTCTAGCAGCTTATTATACTTTGAATCTATCTTATCCAGAATACCCATCCACTGAGAAGACCCTTCCACATTAACCTCAACAGCAGCCCCTGAAATGCCTTTTTGCTTCCAACCGTTTTTTAAGGATGCTTCTAATTTTTTCTTTAAATTCTTATAACTCTCATCTTTCTTTGATTCATATTCTCCACAGACATCCATAATCCCTTCTTCTGTCTCTCTCATAATATTGTCACTCATGTATCCCCTCAGGCTTCTAAGCCCTTTTAGAAGCCTTTTGTAATTCTTCAGGTCGGTCTTTTCTACAAGCCTTGAACAGATGGCTCCGGCAACAACCGGTCTTACCCTCTCTTCATATTTGCTTACGTATCTGTCTAAATCATCCGAGCTCCCATAGTCATCTTTAACGTACCTGTCAGCGAATATGCGGGCTCTGGAAATATACTGTTTCACTTGAAAATCCCCATTTGACAGCCCCGATATAATCGGGGCTGTCCTACTATCTCCTCTTTTTCCCCCGCCATTTTTCAAGCCTGCTCTTTATCTCTGCCTCAAAGCCATGATCGGTGGGTTCGTAGTAGATTCTGCCTTTGAGGTTTTCAGGCAGATACTCTTCCTCCACATAACTATCAGCGAAGTTATGGGGATACTTATAACCCTTTCCATAACCCAACTTCTTCATCAGGGAAGTGGGGGCATTGCGTATATGGAGAGGGACAGGCAGTGCCTGAGTTTCCTGAATGTCTTTCTTTACCTTTGAATATGAGGTATAGAGGGCATTGCTCTTAGGGGCGCAGGCAAGGTATGTTGCAGACTGAGCTAGTGCCAGATCCCCCTCTGGTGAACCAACAAACTGATATGCCTGCATAGCGGAGACCGCCACCTGAAGCGCCCGTGGATCCGCATTTCCCACATCCTCAGATGCAAAGCGTATCAGGCGCCTGGCTATATAGAGAGGATCTTCACCTGCCTCCAGCATCCTTCCCAGCCAGTAGAGGGCAGCATCGGGATCACTTCCCCTCATGCTCTTATGCAGGGCTGAAATCAGGTTATAGTGTTCCTCGCCTTCCTTGTCATAGAGTAGAAACCTGCGCTGTACTACCTCCTCTACTATCTCTCTGGTTATGTGTCTCGTATCCCCCTTATCAGGTACTGTGGTCATAACAGCCAGTTCCAGGGTATTCAATGCCCGACGGGCATCACCATCAGCCATACCTGCAATATACTTAAGTGCAATCGGGTCTATACTGGCACTGTAGTTTCCCAGTCCCCTGTCTTTATCTGAAAGTGCCCGCTTAAGTATAATCTCCAGATCCTCTTCCTTTAAGGGGTTTAAGACAAAGACTTTAGCGCGGGAGAGCAGAGGAGATATAACCTCAAAGGATGGATTTTCAGTTGTAGCCCCTATAAGGATTATCGTTCCATCCTCAACATGGGGGAGGAAGGCATCCTGCTGTGCCTTATTGAAGCGGTGGATTTCATCTACAAACAGGATGGTTTGTTTGTTTTTAAATCTCCGCTGATTCCTTGCCTGCTCTATAACCCCTCTTATATCTTTAATCCCTGCCAATACTGCACTGAATGAGATGAAATGTGCCCCTGTCTTTGCAGCTAAAATATGGGCCAGAGTTGTCTTGCCTGTACCTGGAGGTCCCCAGAAAATTGACGACTGAACCTCATCTGCCTCTATGGCTCTTCGAAGAACCTTTCCTTTTTTCAGGATGTGGTCCTGTCCAACAAACTCCTCCAGGGTATGGGGACGCATCCTGTCAGCAAGCGGTGCCCCCGTCTTCAATTCATCCCTGGTATAATGATCAAACAGGTCCATTTGTACGACCACTACAACATTATAACTTAAGCGTTCAGCAAGTGGGTAAACTCCCTTCCCTTAATGGGAAAGTCACCAACTACTTTTCCCTCCCCCATCAAGGGAGAGGGAAAAGTTTATATTACCCACTCACTTGGAGAAAGAGCCGATAATATATTATCTACATCTATATGCCTCAATGTTAACCCTATTATGTCACCCATTTCAAGTGAAAAAATATCTACCCTGGGGTCAAAAGGCAAGACCCCCAACATTGGAATGTGGGACAGCCCCTTTATTACTTCAGGATTTGTTCTTTCGGCTATCCCTGCCTTTTGTTCATCCATTCCATTGATAATAAAGCCTCTGACTTCTATTCCCTTTTGCTGTGCTTCTCTCAGGGTTAGGAGGGCATGATTGATTGTGCCCAGACCAGGTCTTGCAACTATAATGCAAGGCAGATCTAACTCCTTTATCATATCAGAAACGAAGTAATCCTCCTTTATTGGAACCAGGATGCCTCCTATCCCTTCTACAACAATAAAATCATGCCTCTGGCTAAGCTTGAAATAGGCATTGCGAATCTTATCCAGTTCTATTTCACATCCCTCCAACCTGGAAGCAACCAGAGGTGCCAGAGGTAGTTCTATGGTTATAGGGTTTACCAGATTCAGTTCATCATGGCATTCGATGGATTTTAGGAGAAACTGGACATCTGTGGATATAAGCCCATCCGGGGTTCTGATAGCCCCGGTAGCAACCGGCTTCATAACCCCTACGTCTATGCCTTTGGCCTTTATTGCACCTGCTAATCCAGCAGCTACTACTGTTTTACCAACTTCCGTATCTGTTCCTGTAATAAAGATACCCTTTTTCATCTAATAACCTAAATAATACCCAACCTTTGCCCCTCACTCTCAAATACTTCCAATACCCTATCTATCTGTTCATCTGTGTGGGAAGCCATTAAACTGGTTCTTATCCTGCTTTTTCCTTCGGGAACGGCGGGTGGCCGTATTCCAGGGGCGTATATCCCCTTTTGGAATATTGCCCTTGCGAATTCCATAGTCAAGGAGGCATCCCCAATCAGTATTGGTATAATTTGAGTTTGACTTTCCATTGTATTGTAACCCAGGTTTGCCAATCCTTTCCTGAATCGGGCAATATTCCTCCATAAACGGGTTCGAATCCAAGATTCCTTTTCCAGTATCTCAATGGCTGCGATAGAAGAAGCACAAACACTTGGGGGCAGGGCTGTGGAAAAGATAAAAGGCCTTGCCTTATTCCTCAGATACTCGATTATAACCTTTGATCCTGCTATATATCCACCCATACTCCCCAATGCCTTGCTAAAAGTTCCCATATGAATTAAATTCTCATCTGTTAAACCAAAGTATTCTGCCGTGCCTTTTCCGTTTTTACCAAGCACCCCTGTGGCATGGGCATCATCAACTATTACCAGGGCATCTTCTTTCCTGGCAATATCTAGTATCTCAGGCAAAGGGGTTATATCTCCATCCATGCTGAACACCCCATCGGTAACTATAAGCATTCTCTTATAGCTATCCTTTGAGGAAGATGCATCGCCTTGTAAGAGAATTTCTTTGAGTTTTTCAATATTCTTATGAGGATAAACCCTTACTTTAGCCCCACTTAACTTGCAACCATCTACTATGCTGGCGTGATTCAGTTCGTCACTTAGAATAAGATCCCCCTTGTTTACTAAGGAGGTTATTACTCCAATATTGGCCATATATCCAGTAGGAAATACAATAGCCGATTGACACCCTTTAAATCTTGCTGTTTTCTTCTCTAACTCTTCATGGATTTCCATGTTCCCAGAAATCAGTCGGGATGCACATGCCCCTGTGCCATACTCGTTCAGGGCCGAAACTGCGGCATCTTTCAATTTGGGGTGGGTAGCAATCCCCAAATAGTTGTTGGATGACAGAAGAATAACCTCTTTGCCGTCTATAGCTACTGTTGTGTCTATAGACCCTGCAATCGTCTTTAGATCCCTATAGAGGCCTAATCTTTTCAGTCTCTCTATCTCTTGATTCAATAATTGATCCATTGTATAGGAACTTCCTGAATGTTTACTTTTCTGTTACAATTCTAATAGAATCAAAAGTTACCTTGAGCAACTCATCCAATTCTTGCAGTGTAACACTCAAAGGGGGCATGATGACTATTATATCACCCAGGGGTCTCAATATTACGCCCCTTCTTCTCGCCTCCATTATAACCTTTATACCTGTCTTATTTTGTGATGGGAAAGGTTCTTTTGAATCCCTGTTTGAAACCAGTTCTATTCCCGCCATAAATCCCTTTTGCCTCACATCTCCCACATGTTCCAGATCCCAAAACCTATTAAGCCCCTTCTCCATAAACTCAATCTTTTCCTGAAGCTCAATAATACTCCTATCCTTCTCAAAGACATCCAGGCTTGCCAGTGCAGCAGCACATGCTACGGGATTTCCTGTGTAGGTATGACCGTGGAAGAAGGTCTTAAACTCATCGTATTCTCCTAAAAAGGCATTAAATATCTCATCGCTTGTAATAGTGGCTGCCAGAGGAAGGTAACCGCCGGTAATCCCTTTACCCAATGTGAGAATATCCGGTGCTACGTTCTCGTGCTCGCATGCGAACATCTTGCCGGTCCTGCCAAAACCCACGGCAACTTCATCGGCAATCATAAGGATATTGTATCTTGTGCAGAGTTCTCTTACCCCCTTGAGATAACCCGGAGGAAAAACCACCATCCCCGCTGCACCCTGAACCATGGGTTCAACAATCATGGCAGATGTATCATGGTGGTGTTGTTTCATGATGCCTTCCAACTGGGTCAGACATTCAAGGGCACAGGAAGGATAGGTCTTCTTAAGACTGCAACGATAACAGTATGGAGACTCTCCCTTCAGGGAATCAAAGAGCAGGGGCTGATAGGTTTTGTGAAACAACTCAATCCCCCCCACACTTACAGCGCCTATGGTGTCACCATGGTAAGCATTCTTTAACGAGATAAACTTTTTTTTCTCGGAGGACCCGTTGGGCTTTTGCAGCCAATATTGAAACGCCATCTTCAAGGCTATCTCTACTGCAGTAGCACCACTGTCAGAGTAAAACACCTTATTGAGACCCTTCGGTGTTATCTCTGCAAGCCTTCTGGCAAGCTCTATTGCAGGGGGATGGGACAAGCCGAGAAGGGTGGTATGGGAGACCTTTTTTACCTGTTCTGTTATTGCCTGAGTTATCTCTTCCCGACAATGTCCGTGTACCGTGACCCACAGAGATGATATGCCGTCCAGGTATTTATTCCCATATATGTCCCATAGGAATGAGCCCTTTCCTTTTTCTATAATAAGGGGTTTTTCCTGAATGTAATCCTTCATCTGGGTAAATGGATGCCATATATACCTTTTATCATCCAGTTCAAGTTGAAGATGCTTACTCTCGATAGCCATTTATGTCTCCTGTATGTTCTTTTAGTAGGTGCATGGCGGCGCCGTGCCCTTACTGGGGCTGGGGTACCAGCATCAAATCCTCTATCAATTGTAAATCCTCCTTGGGATTACTGCCGGGGGTAGTCAGATAATTTCCTATCATGGATGCATTTGCACCTGCCAGATACATCAGGGGCTGAATACCTCTCAGATTTCTTTGCCTTCCACCACATATCCTTATATCCTTTATGGGATGAATAAATCGGAATATTGCTATAATCTTCAATAACTCCATTGGGGGAATAGGAGGAGCATTTTCTAATGGTGTCCCGGATATGGGATTTAAAAAGTTAAGGGGTATGGAATCCACTTCCAATTCTTTCAGGGCAAAGGCGAATTCCACTCTCTGCACCGGAGTCTCTCCAATACCAAGTATTCCACCACAACAAACCTTGAACCCCTGTTCCTTTGCTATCTTGACTGTGTTTACTCTTTCCTGATATGAGTGGGTTGTGCATATCTCTGGGAAGAAGCTCTCTGATGTTTCCAGATTATGGTGATAGCGCTCCAAACCCGCTTTCTTCAAGTCACGGGCAGTTTCTCTTGTAAGCGTTCCCAATGAGGCGCATCTTCCTATGGCTACCGTGGAGGACATATCCTCGATTGCTGTGCATATAGACTTCAATTCTCCAGGGTCCTTGACATTTTCTCCGCTTACAACTATGCCAAACCTGTTCGCCCCAATGTTAGAGGCTTCTTTTGCACTTTCTACAATTTTCTCCTCAGTTACCAGAGGGTATCTTTCAATATCAGTGGGGTAATGAGCCGACTGGGAACAGAAGGCACAGTCTTCGCTGCACCTGCCCGATTTCGCATTTATAATAGCACAAAGGTCAATAACGGGACCTTTGAGTTCTTCCCGTATGATATTGGCGAAATTGATCAAAGAAACTATATCTCTCTGTTTTGTGATCTCCATAAGGCGAGATGCCTCTTCAAAGGTAACCTCTCCGCCTCCTAAAACCCTATCCGTTAATCCATAAAGGAATTTTAACACTTTGAGATCTCCTTAGTAAATATGTGTTATACCAAGTTGTATTCAAACGGCTACTTATCTGTAGACGTCATTGCGAATCCACCAGAGGCGGATGAAGCAATCTCATAAAAAAAGGGGGATTTCAGTTTAATGTCAACCATTACCAATTATATGGTTTACAAATAGACCAAAAAAAATTATCGGTCAATCTTTAAGGATACATCTCCACTGAAAATCCTCTTTCTTTTACCTTTATAATCCAGAAGAATAAGACAACCATCTTCATCCACGGATTCAGCAACCCCCTCTTCTGTGATACCGAAAGAGGCTATCCTTACAGGTTTTCCGGTTATTAAAGAGTGTGCATTCCATTCATTACGGATTTGAGTAACCTTGCCTTTCTTAAGTAAATTGTAGCCTTTCTCTGTCTCTTCTAGAATAGATCGGAGCAGTACTACTCTGGAGATTTCTTTTCCCAATGCCTTTGAAAGGCTCGTAGCAGTATCCTTAATTTCCGGATAAATTGAAGGATCAAAATTCACGTTTAACCCTACTCCCACAATTACAAAGTTTACCCGGTCATGTTCAGCGCTAAACTCTGTCAGAATCCCCCCTATTTTCTTACCACCTATGTATATATCATTGGGCCATTTTATGAGAGCGTTTAGTGTAGTAATGGCTTTAATTGCCTTGACTACAGCCAGGGAGGTAAGCATTGTTAATGAGAATACCTGCGAAGGTCGAACATCCGGACGAAAGATTATAGACATAAGAATATTTTTATACGCAGGGGATAACCAGCTTCTATCAAGTCTGCCTCTCCCCTTAGTCTGCTCCTCCGCTGTGACAACAGTTCCCTCTTTGGCTTCATTTATTGCCAGGTTTTTGGCGATTAAATTTGTTGATTCTGTCTTTGGATAATAGAATATCTCCTGTCCAACGAAGGATGTCTTAATGCCATCTTTGATTTCCAGGGGGATCAGCTTATCAGGGGGGATAACCAGGTGATAACCTAATCTGGATTGGGCATCAATACAAAACCCCTCTTTCCGAAGTTTACATATCTGTTTCCAGACAGCTGCCCTTGAGATGTTTAATCCCCGGGCGACTCTCTCGCCGGATATGTATCCTTCGGCATCTTTGAGTAATCGTAGTACTTCTTTAGTGTTGTTTACAAAAGACATCATTTCAAGGGATGTGATTCTTAACAATATCCTTATAAGCCGGTACAATCCCGAAACCATCAGCGGCAATGACTGCTCTTTTGACCGCTTCGATTATAGCCTCTTCAGCCAGAAGTCCAATGGTATTAATCTCTGCCTTTAATTTACGTGTTGAAAGGGTGATGACCAGATCTCCATCAGACGACAGATGTATTGGGGATATTGTTTTGGCAAACCCCGTGTGTGCCATCTGGGCAACCTTGATTGCCTGCATTTTAGTTAAAAGGGCGTTGGTAGCCACAACCCCAAGGGTTGTATTCTGAAAGAATTCCTCTTTGCCCGTTATCCCTTTCTTCATATGTTCAAAAGAGTTTATAAGCGAATGCCCATCCTCGGAATCCCTGGCACCAGCAATTATTTCTCTAATCTCGTTGTTTACTACATCACCGAATGCGTTTACTGCAACAGCCGCTCCTACAATCAGGCCATTTGAGAGTTTTTTGGAGGCTGTGCCAAACCCTCCCTTCATTGCCCTCTCGATACCAAAGAGCTTGCCAACAGTAGCTCCTGTACCCACTCCAATGCTTCCCTCCTTGACTTTTCCAGATGTTGCAGCCTTACAGGCTTTATAGCCCATCTCCTTATTGGGTCGGACCTTGTAGCTTCCGAAGGAAAGGTCATAGATTATTGCGGTTGGTACGATAGGGACTTTTGTGGCAGAGGTGGGAAACCCCTTTCCCTTTTCTTCCAGATATTTCATTACTCCTCCGGCAGCATCGAGGCCAAAGGCACTCCCACCAGCTAAGAGAATAGCATAGACCTCTTCAAGGAGATGCTGTGACTGGAGGGAATCTGTCTGGCGTGTTCCTGCCGCTGATCCTCTGATGTCGATCCCGCCGGTTGCCCCGTCTTCACAGAGGATTACGGTACACCCTGTAAGACCTTCAAAGTCGCTGGCATGTCCTACCCTGATCCCTTCTACATCCGTTATCGCATTAAACATGAAATGACCTTTTATTATCCTTGAATCCTCAAATCATCGGTTTTAGCCGATGGTAGTTGACTTAGCTAATTTACTTGAGATATATAAGTTAGTCAAGAACAAAAACGTCCAAATTCCTTGACTTCCAGGTTGCGTATATTATATCATAATCAATAAATTTGCCCGGTTTTTACCTGTCTGATTCTAAAATCTTGGAGAAGGATACATGAGGATAATGGGTCTGGATGTGGGGAGTAAGACCATTGGTGTGGCAGTGAGCGATGATATGGGATGGACCGCTCAAGGGGTTACGACTATAACGCGTAAGAATCTGGATAGCGACCTTGAAGAACTCAGGAAGCTGATGGACCAATATAATCCTTTAGAGATAGTAGTGGGGCTGCCTAAAAATATGGATGGTACCATAGGTAAGCAGGCAGAAGAGGTGCTAGCCCTGGTAGAGACCATTAAAAAGATTCTGAATATCCCTGTAATTGCGTGGGACGAACGGCTCTCTACAGTAGCTGCCAACAGGTTTTTGTTAGAGGCGGATATCAGTCGTAAGAAGAGGAAGAAGGTTATCAATAAAATGGCAGCAGTATTCATTTTGCAGGGATACTTAGACAGCAGGACAGGGTAAGCTAAAATGAAGAGAGCTATTTCTTATATCCTGATGTTGTTGATTGTCCTGGGACTATTAGTGGCACTGAGTATCTTTCTGTATCTTGCTACTCCTGCCAGCTATACAAAGATCTATAAAGTGGTCTATATTCATCCAGGAGCCACTTTCACTGAAGCGGCTGAGCTTCTGAAACAGGAAGGGATTATTAAAGATATAAGGGGGTTTTCCTTATTAGTTAGATTCCATCAGGCAGCTAAGAGGATTAAACCGGGAGAGTATTCCCTGAATACAGCCATGGTGCCTTTAGAGATATTGGATATATTGGTTAAAGGAAAGGTAGTTGAGCATTTTGTTACAATACCGGAGGGGTATAATATATATCAGGTAGCAGATTTACTGGACAGTCTCGAACTCGCCAATAGTGAAAGTTTTCTTGAAAAGTGTTTTGACCCCTCTTTTATATCATCTTTGGGAATCGAGGGGGATAGCCTAGAGGGTTATTTGTTCCCGGATACCTACAGTATGCCCCGATATATAGGCGAAAGCAATATATTGAAAATGATGGTAAGCCGGTTTAAAAGGGTTTATACCAGTAGATACGATGGAAGAGCAAAACAGTTGGGGTTTACAATGAAAAAAGTTGTTACCCTTGCCTCTATTATTGAAAAGGAGACTGGAAAACCATCGGAGCGCCCTTTAATCTCGGCTGTATTCCATAACAGGCTTAAGAAGGGTATCAAACTGCAAAGTGATCCAACTGTTATCTATGGTATTGCCAATTTCGATGGCAATATAACTAAAAGGCATCTCAAAAGAAGGAGCCCTTACAACACCTACTTACATTACAAGCTTCCTCCAGGTCCGATTGCTAACCCAGGAGAGGACTCTATAAGAGCCGCTCTTTTCCCTGCTAAAGTAGGTTATCTCTATTTTGTTTCAAAGAATGATGGTACTCACTGCTTTTCTAGCAGCCTGCGAGAACATAACGTGGCGGTTTGGAAATATCAAAGTGGAAAAGATAACGTGGAGGAGACTGGGTCTGACCAATAAACATGGATCATCTCCAAAAAAGTTGGTGAAATCATGAGGAGTCAAGGATTCAAGGATTCGGGGGGAATGCTTGAGGCTTAAGAATTACAGATAGGTAAGTATTCTAAAATACACAAGGAGGTTAGTATTATGAAGGAAATGGATCTCGCCAGGCTTTCTAAGGAGGAACTGATAAACCTGATAAAGGTATATGCAAGATTATTTCTTGCCCTTGACGGATTCTGGTTTCTTGAAGTGGAAAAGAAGTTTGGCTATGAGGCGGCCCTCGAGATGGATACGAAGGCATGGGAAGGATACTTTCCTTATGAAGCAAGGTTGTTGAGAAAGACCCTTGGGATAAAAGAGGAAGGTATTCCGGGGATTATTGAGACCTTAAAACAGTCTGCCTTTGTCCCCTGTATGGAACAGAAGATAGAGGAAGTATCGGAGAAAAGAGGGGTCTTTGCCCTTTACAAGTGTCCTTCCCTTGAGGCAATGGAAAGGGCAGGGAGAAAAGAATTCACATGTGAACCGGTGGGAACTATAGTTTTCCAGAAATACGCCGAGAGTATTGACCCCAGGGTAAAGGTAAGGTTCCTGGATGGCCCTCCCAGAAAGTCTCCTGAGGATGTCAGTTGTAAGTGGGAATTCGCCCTGGAAGAAGATATGTAAATATATCAGGTGATAAAGGACGTAATGTCCGGAATTTTATAGCCTCCCGCGTTTTTTACCCTTTCTGCCTGTTATTTGTGATACCCTTCCTTTGACAAGGCTCATCCTTGGCAGTGTGCGGCCACAAGAACAGGGTTCATAGGGCAGTATTTTTGCTACATCACCTGTCCTGTATCTGATTAGCGGCATCGTTTCATATAGCAGGGGGGTTACAATCAATTCTCCCTCTTCACCATAGGGAAGTGCCTCTCCGTTTTCAGGGTCAACAACCTCAAGGATTGACCGATGGGAAAAGATATGCAATCCTTTCCTTGCTTCACACTCTGCAGCGATGGGTCCTGATTCCATCATATGCCACAAGGTCATTACAGGTGCACCAAAGAGTTCCTCCAGTTGAATTTTCTCGGAATCCGGAAGAGGTTCTCCCACACCTATAATCATCCTTAAATGAAGGTCTCTTACATTGATTCCCATTTCCTGTGCCTGGGACGCAAACCTCTTCAGCTGGCTTGGGAAATGCTCTAAAACCGTTACCCCGGCCGTCTTGCTTATCATTATCTGCTTGTCCAGCATAAATCTTCCTGCGCTGAGAAGGAGAAATGTTGCACCTAACCTGTCATAGCCCATTTCAGAAATGTCATAATTGGTCAGGATCTGAGCTGTATCATTACGCCTTACTCCTACCGTCCATCTTCCCTGTGCCTCAGCGTCTATAAGGGTATCTGTGTCTTTCTTATTGAATGGTATGGGCTCAGGCATACCCGTCGTGGTGCCGGAGGTGGAATTGAATCTTTCTATCTCCCCTGGCAGGACGGTCAGTCTGTCTGAGAGCGGTCTGTTTCGGATGTCCTCTACATCGTCAGTTAATGGGAGATTCCTGATATCCTCAACTGTCTTTATATCTGATGGTTTTATACCTGCTTCATCGAATTTTCGACGGTAGAGTGATGTCTTTTCATAAGCAAGTGTTGTCAACACCCGGAGCCTTTGCCCCTGAAGTTCCTGGAGCTTATCCAAGGGCATTGTCTCTTTTTCAGGATCCCAGTATTTTCTTTTATCTTCCATGTGGTTTCCTCCTAATACGTTTTGGTTATGCGGGCTGTCTTAAATGCGAAGCCGGTGCTAAGGGACCCTTTTAGAACCAGTTCTACATCGCTGTCTAAGCCGTAATTACGCTGAAACGCTTCATGCACCTTATCCTTAAGGGTCTTCAGGTTTTGTACATCTGGTTTATATTCTATCTTCACCTTTAGTTTTTCCATTTCTCCAGGTTTGTATACGTCCACCATATAATCGCCTGCCAGACCGTCGATACTTGCAACTACCTCCTCAACATCAAGTGGCAGAATCTTTTTGCCCCGGATGTTAATTAAGTGAGAAACTCTCCCTCTGACAGAGCTCATCCTCGGCAGGGTTCGACCGCATGAGCAGGGTTCATAGGGAAACATCCTTCCTACATCTCCAGGTCTGTATCTGATGAGGGGCATCGTCTGATTGGACAGGGCGGTAATGATGAATTCTCCTTCCTCCCCGTCCGGAAGAGCTTTCCCCGTTTCTGGATCAACAACCTCAATAATATAGCGGTCTGCGAAAAGGTGCATTCCGCTTCGGGCTTCACAATCAGCACCCATTATGCCTAAATCCATAGATCCCCACCATGAAAAATAGGGCATTCCATATTGGGCTAAGAAATTTTTCTTGTTGGCTTCAGACCAGGGTTCACCGATTCCTATTGCAATCCGCAACTTCGTCTGTCTTATGTCAATGCCTATTTCTCGGGCTCGCTCGAAGTACGCCAGCATGAAACTGGGCATGTATTCAATAACTGTGGCTCCGACTTTTATAGCCAAGTTTATCTCCTGGTCTAGTTTGTAGCGAAGGATAGCTGGCATTATGACTGTTGCCCCGAACAGTCTGTAGCTGAAGCTACAGGTGTCTCACCTGGTCATGATCTGGACAACATCATCCGGTCTGACCCCTATTGCCCATTTTCCCCTTGCTTCTCCATCAAAGAAAGTGTTAATGTCATGTTTGTTAAAAGCCAGAGGTTCGGGGATACCTGTAGTGGTACCTGTTGTAGAGCTGAAGACTTTGACCTCTTCTTCAGGGACAGCCAGCCTGTCAATAATCGGTTTTCCCCGAGTGTCAGCATCTTCAGTTATGGGGAGTTTGCGAATGTCTTCCAGCGTTGCGATGTCCGAAGGTTTTACCCCTGCTTTATCAAACTTCTTTCTATAGAAAGGCGTCTTTTCATAAGCTCGTGTAGCCATCTCCTGAAGCCTGTCCAGCTGGAGTTTCTTCAGCTTATCCAGAGGCAGAGTCTCTACCCCTTCATCCCAGAATTTCCTTTCTTTTGCCATGATCCAACCTCCCTTCCTTTCTTTTCAGGAAAGAAAACCCCCTGTTTAAACGCTTCACTCTCCTGAGGTACAGTTGTATTACCCATTTTCTCAGAGGGTTAACCTCCCGGGCAGTAATGGAATAATGCTTATACCCTGGAAAATAATACTAGTCTGTTTTATAAGGTATGTCAAGTATGTAGTTACCCTAAATTTGAATAACCATAAACAAGGTAGAAAAACCGATGGTGATTGATAAGAACGGTAGGTATAATAGATTGACTTTATTATGAAAATGGCTTAGATTCATTAAATGAACGCTGAAGCAAAAAGGGATATTTTTTAAAAGCCCTCAAAATAAGTAAATAGAAGGGGAGAAAGATGCTTGATGATAAAAAAATCGGATTTATTGGATCAGGCAATATGGCAGAGGCAATTATTAAAGGGATTATAAGGGCAGGGGTAGTTTCTCCGAAGAACATAGTATCATCAGATGTATCGGAGGACAGAAGGAGATTATTCAGCAATTCCTTTGGGATCATAACTACCCCAAGTAACCTTGAGCTTATATCTCAGGCGGAAGTTATTGTTTTAGCAATAAAACCCCAGACTATAGGGTTTGTTCTAAAGGAGATTGCCAAGGCTGTTGATATTTCTAAACTTGTAATATCCATTGCTGCTGGTGTTACATTAAAGTATATTGAGAGCAATTTCAAAAACAACAGCCGGATAGTCAGAGTTATGCCAAATACACCGGCATTGGTCGGAGAAGGGGTTACAGCCGTCTCTCCCGGATCGAAAGCTACCAAAGAGGATTTGGATATTGCCAGGAATATATTTGATGCCGTTGGTAAGACAGTAGTAGTTGAAGAGAGATACATGGATGCGGTAACAGGGCTTAGCGGGAGCGGTCCTGCTTATGTTTTCTTAATTATTGATGCCCTTATAGATGCAGGAGTGAAGGTTGGCCTGAATCGGGATACTGCCAAAACTCTGGCTGTACAGACAGTCTTCGGCTCGGCAAAGATGATATTCGAAACCGGAGAAACTCCTTCTCAACTGAGAGACAGGGTTACATCGCCCGGAGGTACAACCATTACAGGTCTCCACGTCATGGAGGCAGGCAGACTGAGAGCAGTCATAATAGATGCCGTTGAGGCTGCCACCAATCGCTCAAAGGAACTGGGGGAGCTATTCTGAAGATTATGAAACTGTTTCTTGCTTCATCTTCACCAAGACGGAAGGAGTTACTGGAGCAGATTGGGCTGCGGTTTGAGGTTATTCCCAGCGAAGTGGAGGAGAAGATCAAAGACGGAGAGAATCCAGTAGAACATGTACTTCGCCTGGCTGAAGAGAAAGCCTTAGTAGGGGCACAGTTCGCCATACCCCTCTCAGAAGACTCATGTGTAATAGCAGCTGATACTATTGTTTTGGTGGATGGGGAAATTTTAGGGAAACCTGCCAGAGAACAGGATGCCTGTCAAATGCTCTTAAAACTCAGCGGTAAAGACCACCGTGTAATAACAGGTTTCTGTATCCTTAACACAGGTAATGGAGAATCAGTCAAGGAGTCTGTGGAAACAACCGTAACGTTTAAGGAGCTTACCGAAGAGGAAATCCAGAGATATATTAAGACCAGGGAGCCGTTTGATAAGGCTGGAGGTTATGCGATTCAGGGAAAGGGTTCTTTTATGATCAGGGAGATAAAAGGTTCGTATACCAATGTGATTGGTCTTCCAATATGTGAAGTGGTGGAGGCTTTGCAAAGAGTGGGTGGGGGGTAAGGCTTTGTTCAACATGAATGTTTATGGAAAAGGGTTATAATGTCCAAAAAGATAGAGTTTAGCTTACATTCTCTGTTAAAAATTGAGATTTTAAAGGCACATGGTTTTGATATCTCAAAAGAAATGGTTGAAGATATTATCAGATTTCCTGATAAAATAGAAGAAGGTTACGAGGGAAGATTGGTCGCCCAAAAAGGTATAGATGATTCTCATGTAGTTAGGGTTGTCTATGAAACAGGAACAGAGGGATATTATATTGTAACCGTTTATCCCGGAAGGAGGTCAAGGTATGAGAAAGATTAGATACAGCAAGGATGTTGATGCCCTTCTTATCGAGCTTTCAGATAAGCAGATAGATTACGCAGAGGAAGAAGGGCAGATGATTATCCATTTTTCAAAAGACGGTGAGCCTGTTCTTCTTGAAATACTCAATGCAAAGGATTTCGTTCTTGACTCTCTTTCCAGTGTTGTTAAAGAAAAAGAAGTAGCGATTCCTTAGAGAAAAATAGGATGGTTCTTTTAAAACTGCCTGCAACAGACGGCTAACATGTAATAAAAGACACTACCAACATTCTTTCTCAGGATTACCAGATGTCGAAAATCGCTGACAACTTATTATCGGTAAAAGAAAGGATTGAAAAGGCTGCTCTTAAGGCTGGCAGAGACCCTGGGGAGGTTAAACTTGTAGTTGTTTCGAAAACGATAGAGGTTGAAGAGATCAGGGAGGCTATATCAGCAGGGGCAACCATTTTAGGTGAGAGTTACGTGCAGGAGGCGAAGGAAAAGATTGAAGAGATAGGCCATCAGGTAGGGGCACGGCGCGTCGTGCCCTTATTCTGGCACATGATTGGTCATCTCCAGACCAATAAGGTAAAACAGGCAGTTAGCATGTTCGACATGTTCCATTCAGTGGACAGGAAAGTTTTGGCAGAAGAGATTGATAAAAGGGCAAAACAATCCGGGAAGAGAGTCAGTGTCTTGATTCAGGTAAACATCTCCCATGAGACTACAAAATCGGGCATAGAAAGAGATAGAGCTATCTCCCTTGTCTCAGAAATCGCCAACTTAACAAACATAAAGGTAGAAGGTCTGATGACAATGCCCCCCTACTTCGATGATCCGGAAGACGCCCGTTCTTACTTTAAATCATTGAGGGAATTAAAAGAGGAGATTGAGCGAGAAGGACTTGAAAATATCTCCATGAGGGAGCTCTCTATGGGGATGTCCAGTGATTTTGAGATAGCCATTGAAGAGGGGGCAACCATAGTCAGGATAGGAACGGCAATATTCGGAGAAAGAGAGTAAGCCGATGAAAGAGAAAATAGAGGTAGTATCCTTTGATGTGGACGGTACGCTGGTTCCTATGGAGTTCAACAACCTGATCTGGCTGGAGGAGCTTCCCTGCCTCATAGCAAAAAAAGAGGGTATGAATTTTGAAGATGCTCAGGCTTATACCATATCGGAGTATGAGAAGGTCGGAGAAGGTGATTTGCGCTGGTACGAGATGAATCACTGGATTGAGCACTTCGGTCTGCAAACCAGCTTTGAAGAGATACTTTCCAAGTATGAGTCCAGAATAGAGGTATTTCCGGATGTCATTCCTACCCTGGAGAGGCTGGAGGACAGGTTTACCCTGATACTTACTACAGCCATGCCAAGGGAATTCCTGGATGTAAAGATAAAGACAATCAAGCAGTTCTTTAAGTTTGATTTTTCTGTAATATCCGATTTCAAACAGTTGAAGACCCCGGACAGCTATCTGACTATCTGTAATAGACTGGATATATCGCCCTCGGAGTTCCTCCATATCGGCGACCATTGGGAATATGATTACATCGCCCCCAGGGAGGCAGGTGCCAATGCCATCTTTCTTGATAGAGAGAAGAAGATGGCAGGGGACTTCATTATACATGATTTAGAGGAGTTGGAATTATAGTAAGCATTCAGCGGTCAGCATTTAGCCATCAGCAAGATATAGTAGCTTCTTTCTTAAAGTGAGTGAGAGGTAATATAAACTTTACCCTCACCCTTGACCCACTTGAAATGAGAAATAACACATGAAAAAATACACCTTAAAAACCATAGAATCAGAGGCAGATGCAAAGAAGCCCTTTAAGATTAAATACGAAGATGAGCTTAACGAAGCTCAGCTTAAGGCTGTAGAGGTCGTTGATGGGCCAATTCTGGTTATTGCAGGCGCAGGCAGTGGAAAAACCAGAACTTTGGTATATAGGGTAGCCAGATTGGTGGAAGAGGGTGTAAAACCAGAGCATATATTACTGCTTACCTTTACCAGAAAAGCTTCCCATGAGATGCTGAGAAGAGCTTCTGAAATCCTGGATGAAAGATGCGGAAAGGTATCAGGGGGGACTTTCCATTCTTTTGCGAATACCATCCTCAGAAGATATGCCAATCTTATCGGATTCAACAATAATTTTACTATCCTGGATCGCGGGGACTCCGAAGATGTTATTAACCTGATAAGGGCACAATTTGGATTTCACAAGAAGGAATTAAGATTTCCCAGGAAACAGGCTGTTACAAATGTTATTAGCAAATCCATCAACAAAGGCTGTCCCATTGAAGACGTCCTGATAGAAGATTACCCTCAGTTCGCAGAAAATTCATATGATCTGCAAAAGATATACGAAGAATACAAAAGATATAAAAAAACCAAATCCATTATGGATTATGATGACTTGCTTATTTACCTGAAAATCCTCCTGCAGGAAAATGATGACATCAGAGCCAAACTATCCAATTTTTACAGATTTATAATGATAGATGAATACCAGGATACAAACAGATTACAGGCAAACATAGCCCGGCTCCTTGCCTCAGAACATCAAAATATTATGGCAGTAGGAGACGATTCCCAGAGTATATATTCCTTCCGGGGAGCCAACTTCAGGAATATTATGGACTTCCCCAGAATATTTCCAGACACAAAGATCATAACCATAGAGCAAAACTATAGAAGCATCCAGTCGGTTCTTGACCTGACTAACGAGATTATCCAACATGCAAAGGAAAAATATTCTAAAACCTTATTCACCAGAAAAGAAGGCAAAAAAAAACCTGTTTTCATTGAGACACAAAATGAAAATTACCAGTCAAAATTTATAATCCAGAGAATCTCAGAATTAAGAGATGGGGGTATACCTTTAAATAATATTGCTGTTCTGTTTCGAGCTGCCTGGCATTCAAATGATTTAGAGATTGAATTGGCAAGCCACAAAATCCCTTATGTAAAATATGGCGGCTTTAAATTCATTGAAACAGCCCATGTTAAAGATGTAATCGCCCATTTAAGGGTTGTTTTCAATCCCCTGGATTCTATCAGCTGGCATAGGACATTACTTTTGATAGAAGGGATAGGTCCAAAGACGGCAAATGATATTACCTCTGAAATCGTTGACAATAAAACCGGGCTGCAGTTTTTAAAAGAAAACAGCTTTTTAATGAAGAAATACCATAAAGATTTAACTAAGTTATTTTCAACGCTTGAACAGATTTCCGCTAAAGACATCCCTCCAACAGAACAAATAAGAATACTTCTTGAATACTACAAACCTCTCTTAGAGAATAAATATGATGATTTCAACAAAAGGCTCAATGACCTTTATTCATTAGTAAAAATTTGTGAAAGATATGATAATTTAGAGCAATTTTTAGTCGATGTAACCCTGGAACCACTGGAAATAAGTCAAATTGATGCAGGTGCCATTGATAAAGAAAAAGAAAATTTAACCTTGTCTACAATTCATTCAGCTAAAGGACTCGAATGGCATACAGTCTTCATAATATTCCTTGTTGACGGTTACTTACCATCCTCCTATTCTCTGGACAGTGCGGAAAATATCGAAGAAGAAAGAAGGCTTTTTTATGTGGCAACAACCAGGGCTAAGGAGAATCTGTATATGATAAAACCAGGGATTGAATATAATCCGCGAAATTATTTTAGCCAGTCTTATTCAGGATTTTCCAGGGTTTCTAGGTTTTTGAGCGAAGGAAACATATTAAAAAAGTATGTAGAGAAATGGGCGTTAGTACCGTAATTATTTTGCTTATCGGCAAATTTAGTTGTGATTATTTTTGCCTCATGGTAAAAATAATCATGCTTATTAAACGACAACTATCCCGGGGAGCGGTTAAATATTCCTTGTCTATATCAACTCACATTAGAAGGAAATGAAGATTTTCTCGATGGCCGGGTGCGAGTCATGCACGCTGCTAAATTTTTACAGATTTTACCCTGATTGGTTTGAGAGCTTTAAAAAACTCCCGCTATATCATTTTGACTCTCTCATTTGTCATTCCGAACGAAGTAAGGAATCTTGTTATTTTGAAAAAGCCGACAGCTATTTCAGGTAGTGATAGTGATGATGTAAAACACTATTAGGGGAAGACAGTGCAGCTACCCCAGCCGTACACTGATCAAGATTATAACACTCTATGAACCAGACCTGGATCTATGGGTGGACTTCAGGATCAGGCAGCAAAACCAATTAGGTGAGTAATTATGAAGGAAACAATGATTGAAACAGAAGTCACGTACACTTTGACTCACGGAGGGAAATTCTATATTATTGAGCATGTGCCAGCCCGTGTATGCAGGGAAACCGGAGAGCAATTCTTTTCCCCTGATACAGTGGAACATCTCCAAGATTTGATCAAGGGGGGGGGGGGGGAAAGCCAGCCAGAGTGATTGAGACCCCTGTTTACGAATATGCATGAACGATGCCCAACACACTTATAATGCCTCCCGTTGTCCAGAAAAAAAGCTTTGCAATGATGATTTTGCGAAGAGGTAGAGGTTTCTCTTAACGATTTAAAATCATAGCAGAATTAAAGACCTCCTCCAGATTTCCACATGCCACTGACTTCCTCAACTTTCTCCTATTCGCGGTTAAGAACTAAAAAAGTAACTATAGTACCTTTTGCCCAGACATATAACTAG